>JBOGKI010000381.1:0-5112 GCA_050745605.1 Terriglobia bacterium
GTCATAGACCGCCGCTACAGCGCAATGCCCGCGGATTTAGGTCCCTCTGTATAAATACGAAGTGATCGTCTATTGGAGTAGCGAAGACCAGTGTTTCATCGCCGAAGTGCCGGAGCTGCCGGGCTGTGCCGCCGATGGACAAACCTACCAGAAGGCCCTGGCCAACGCTGAGACTGTCATTCGAGAGTGGCTGGAAACCGCTAAAGAATTGGGACGGCCGATTCCCCAACCCAAGGGACGGCTGGTGTTTGCATAGTGCACGTAGCCGGGTAGGCACAATGAGCTGGTAGCCACGACGAGCGGGTTTTCTCGTCGTGGGCTTTCCCCGGGATCAGGCCCGATAGCTATCCGGCAACAAAACGTAATCGATTTGAATGGGGCACGCGGCCCGCTGGGATTCGTCCAGCGTGAAGTTCGTGTAGCTTGACCATTGCCACTCCTCCGCCTTCGCCACCAGCCCCTTTCGAACGGGATTCATGTGCATATATTCCAGTCGGTGGCTGAACTCCCGGGCGTGCCTCACAAATCGATCCCAAAACTGACGCTGCCAAATGGACCCACGGGTCCGGCGCGAGCGATTGATGCGGCGAGCCGACACGTATTTGATGTCTTGAAGTACCCATGAGATGGTGAGCACTCCAGAGGGCCATAGCAGCACATGCCAGTGGTCGGGCATCAAAACGTAGCCGTACAGGCCGAACCCCAACCGGGAACGCGACTCTTCGATGCTTTGAACCATTTAGACGAATTCAGTTGTTGTGAAGGGGGGAATCGCCTGGAGAAGATTCACAGTTACGAAAGAATCCGGTCGCCAAGCCTTAATCGCCGCACGTGTGTCATGGCGAGAAGAATACCACAGGCTGAAAGGCCCACGACGAGGTGAGGCGCTCGTCGTGGCTACCAACCCGGCTCCAAAGAACGGACCGTCAAAACCCAGGCTGCGCGGTCTGCGGATGAAATCGCTGCGCTTACACGGCGTCCACCGGCTCACGCGCCGGCTCGTTGTTGAGATCAGTGCCAGCAACGACAGGGAGCATGTGCCCCAGCCTGCGCCGTTTCCTATCTCAGGGCCGCCTCTATCGCGGAGAGTGCGCGACCCGGGTGGCATCATACATTGGTTTTTATGTATGCGCTCCACGGGAGCCACTGGGTACTTCAAGTGCTCTTAGGACCCCATCCTCAAAACCGGTAGTGTCTCAGTTTTGCGCAGAGGCGGCTTTACGCCGCCATTTGGCGAGGTAAACTCGCCGCTACAAAGTCAAACTGAGCGACTACCCATCGCTCAAACCCCTTGACTCCGCCCTCGCACTGGCATATTATTAACTAGTAAACCCCCTCGCATTTTACGTCCCCCTTGCCAACTGAGGATTTGTTGTGTCTGCAAGGCACCGGATGAAGTGGCCACATGAACATGGACCGTCAGATTGAGCGGAAAGCGCGGTTGCTGTTGGAAGTGCGAGAGCCGGAGCGCCTCCCCGCAAGAGCGGGAGGCGAAACGGGCGGAGCGCGAAGAATGGCGAGGAAAAGGAAAAAGATTGAGAAATAAAGGATTCCTTTTTTGCCAAACTTACCTTTGTTGAAGATAAATGACTTATCGAATATCTGCCTGTGGAAAACTCACTTGCCAAACTCCCATTTTAGGGGTTAACCGATAGATAAATAAGGACATATAAGGACAAACAAAGATGCGGTGCCAAACTCCCAGAACTTGCAGAAAACAAACGGGTAATGAAATAGGGGAATTGGGAAACAGCAGCGATTTTCACACCCGCAAAACTGGTGGGTGGCTTAACTCGCGGGCGAGCATTTTCGACCGCGGATTGCCGCTGTTGCCGCCAACTCGCAACTGGGATCCGGGCGCCGCAAGCTGTTCATCGTTCATACGACGCATCTCTTGGATACATCGCTCTTTTTGCACCATTGCCCTCAACGTTTGGTTAGAATGGCCTTGTCCTGGGCACTGCATTCGGCGTGGGAGGAGCGTGGCTCTGGCTGGACAACGGCCCAGGAGGAAGAAAGCGCTCGTCATGGCTATCACCTCGATGCTGCCGAGTTGTGATTTTGGTCGTTCACTATGGACTCCCCATTTCCCAGGCTCTATGCCATAATCGACGCCGCTCAAAGCCAGGGACGCACGCCGGAGCTGCTGGCTCAAATTCTGCTGGATGCTGGCGTGAAGCTGATTCAGTATCGGGACAAGCTGGCTTCGTCGCGCCAGCTTTACGACGTGAGCCTGCAACTGGCCCTGATCGCCGGGAGCAAACACGGGCTGCTGATTGTAAATGACCGGGCGGATGTCGCCTTGGCCGCAGGCGCCGGTGGCGTCCACCTGGGGCAGGATGATTTGCCCCCGGACCTGGCGCGGAAGGTGCTGGGTGACGGCAAGGTGGTGGGCTTCTCCAGCCACAGCCTGGAGCAGTTGAAAGATGCGGACCGGCAACCGGTGGATTACATTGCATTCGGTCCCATCTTCGCCACACAAAGCAAGGAGCGGCCCCATCCCCCAGTGGGACTCGAACTGTTAAGCGAAGCCCGGAAGCTGACCCGGAAGCCGCTGGTGGCCATCGGCGGAATTACGCTGGAAACCGCACCAACGGTGATTGAAGCCGGAGCGGACACGGTGGCTGTGATCCGCGATCTCATGTCGGCGGATGATCTTGGAGAGCGCGCCACGCAATACCTGAAGGCGCTCGGCGGCGACCCAAATCAAGGGGCTGAGAGGGGACAAGTCTGATGGCCAATTTGCTGGCAAAGAAGCCGATCGAAGACATCATGGCGGAGGCCGGAGAGACGGGCGAGCGATCGCTCCGGCGTACCCTGGGCCCGACCAATTTGATCACGCTGGGCATCGGCGCAATCATCGGCACTGGCATCTTTGTGCTCACTGGGCCGGTGGCTGCCACCGCCGCCGGCCCAGCCATTGTACTCTCCTTCATCATCGCCGGTATTGGCTGCGCTTTTGCGGGACTCTGTTACGCGGAGCTGGCTGCCCTGCTTCCCGTCGCCGGCAGTTCCTATAGTTACACCTACGCCATGCTGGGCGAGATTGTGGCGTGGGTCATCGGCTGGGCGCTGGTGCTGGAATATGCCTTCGGCGCTGCCACCGTCGCCGTGGGCTGGAGCGGTTACGTCAGCAGCTTTCTTCAGGATCTCGGCATCCACATCCCTCCCTCCGTCTCCTACGCGCCGGGAACCCAGGTGGTGTGGTACCAGGGCCGGTGGACGCCACTGTCCACCGTGGCAATGAAAGTCCACCATGGCCTGGCGGCTCTGCCCACCGTGACCTCGCGATACGATCTGATGGCTTTGGTCGGCATCCTGATTATGACCGCGGTGCTGGTGAAAGGCATCAAGGAATCGGCTAACCTCAATACCGTGATCGTGATTGTGAAGGTCGCGGTGCTATTGATTTTCATTGGCCTCGGAGCGGAATTCCTGCTCGGGCACCTGACCCTGGCCAGCGTCAACTGGCACCCCTTCATCCCGCCCAACACCGGGCACTTCGGCGAGTTCGGCTGGAGCGGCATTTTACGGGGGGCCGGCATCATCTTCTTCGCTTACATCGGCTTTGACGCTGTCTCCACCGCGGCGCAGGAGGCCAGCAATCCCGGGCGCGACATGCCCATCGGGATTCTCGGGTCGCTCGTCATCTGCACGGTCTTGTATATCCTGGTCGCCATTGTTCTCACCGGCCTCGCTCCGTACAACAGCTTGAACGTAGCCGATCCGATCGCCTTGGGGATCGATGTCACGGGTGTCAAGTGGGGCAGCCTTTTGGTCAAAATCGGCGCCATCGGCGGCCTGACCTCGACCATGCTGGTGATGCTACTGGGGCAGAGCCGGGTCTTCTTCACCATGGCCCATGATGGTCTGCTCTGGAAATGGGCCGGCAAGGTGCATCCCAAGCTACGAACCCCGTACATCTCAACCTCTGTCATCGGCATCTGCGTGGCCCTGCTGGCGGCCTTGCTTCCCATCTCGACCCTGGACGAGCTCACCAGTATCGGCACGCTCTTTGCTTTCACGGTCGTCTGCGCCGCGGTCTGGATCCTGCGTCGAAGGCAACCCCACCTGCACCGGCCGTTCAGAACTCCCTGGGTGCCCTTTGTACCGATCATGGGCATGCTGATCTCGATGCTTATGATGTTCTCGCTCCACCGGCTGACCTGGGAAGTCTTCCTGATCTGGCTGGCTGCTGGTCTGTGCGTATATTTCATATATAGCCGCACCCACAGCAAGTTGCGGCAGAAAACCCAAGCCGGCACGGAGGCCGCGCCCCAGCCTGCCGGCCGTAATTGACAGGGAACGGGTAAAACGCGAGGCGCAAAAGGTAATGTCGTCCCCGCGAAAGCGGGGACCCAGGGCCCGGCAACGCGGAACTGGATTCCCGCTTCCGCGGGAATGACCGCAAAAACGAACAAAGTCGTCTCCGCGCAGCCGGGAACCTGACGAGGAGCCATCGGCGAGACGCCGGTCCAGCGCTTATGCCACGTCATGGCACGGGCCTTCCGGCCGTGGCGACGCATGGCTACCTTGCACCATGAAACTTGATCCTCTGATCCGCGAATATCGCGCTCACCGGCTTGCCCGATTCACTCTCTGGGCATTGATCTATGGCGCTGCCCTGTACCTCGACCGGCTCATCATGGGAAGCGTGCCGGGAATCCTGCAGTTCCTTTTCTGGATCTCCATCATCCCTGGCGTGATTTACTACCTGCTCCGCCTCGGCAGGAAAGTGAAGAACTGGCTGCTGTGGGGCTTGCGCCAGCGCCTGATCGTGACCTACGTTTTCATTGCGTTTGTTCCCATCATTTTGATCCTCGCTCTGGCCGGCCTTGGCGCTTTCATCCTCTATGGGCAATTCGCCGCCTTTCTGGTGAGCCAGCATTTGGACAACCACGTGGATGAGCTGGTTCAGCTCAATCGCGTCGTGGCGCATGAGGTTTATCACTCCACGGCGCCCACTCCGGCTGCGCTGCTCGATGAACTGCACGAGTTTTACATCCACGACCTGTCGCAATATGCGTCGAGCTATCCGGGCCTTCAGGTCACCCTCTATGCCGGTAACCAGCATCGAGCCTTCGAGCTGACCGGAAAGGATCTGCCGAACCC
>JBOGKI010000382.1:0-5101 GCA_050745605.1 Terriglobia bacterium
GTCTATGACCGCCGTCCGGACGGCGGTCATAGACCGCCGCTACAGCCGTAGTTGTTACCCAGACCTGGAGATCTGGGCGATCATTCAGGCGAATCCCGGTGAGATCATCAGGTTCCTCGAACTCTATGCAGGAACGCTTACAAAAGATCATCTCGGCAGCAGGACTGGCCTCGCGGCGCAAGGCCGAGGAGTGGATCACCGGCGGCAGGGTGACGGTAAACGGCCAAGTGGTCACGCAGCTTGGTTCAAAGGCTGATCCGGATGCTGATCACATCCGCGTCGGCAGCCGCTCGCTGCGCATTCCCGATCATCACGCCTACTATCTTCTTCACAAGCCGGTGGGCTACGTCTCAACCGTGCGCGACCCGGAGCGACGTCCCACCGTGCTTTCCCTGATGCGCCGGGTGAAAGAGCGAGTTTATCCGGTGGGGCGGCTCGATTACCACACTTCGGGGCTCATGATTCTGACTAATGACGGCGAGCTGGCCAACTTTCTGATGTCCCGCGCCTCCGCCGTGCCACGAACTTATCACGCCAAGCTCAGCCGCGATCCCGATCCGGCGGCTCTGGCGAGGCTGGAACAGGGCGTCGTCCTGGATGGGCGGCGAACAGCGCCGGCGCGCATCCGCGCGCTTGCCAGCCATTCCCGCAACCCGAAGCCCTGGTACGAGGTGATGCTGGTCGAGGGCCGCTATCATCAGGTCCGGCGGATGTTTGAGCGCATCGGCCTGTCGGTGGTAAAGTTGAAGCGTGTGCGCATTGCCTTCCTGGAGCTGGAAGGTATTCCCCCTGGTAAATTCCGCGAGATCACTCCGGCGGAAGTCGAGAGATTGAGGAAGTTGCGGGCCAGTAAGACCGTGGCAAGTGACCAGTGACGAGTGACAACAGTCAGGAGACAAGAGTCGATTTGTTGCCTCAGTCTTGTCAATTGCCACTCGTCCCTGGTCTTTCTTTAAGCCGAAGTTCCACGGGCTCGGGTGAGGTAATACGTTGATTCGGCTACGGATATTGCGGAACCGACTTCCCAATTACTGGGAACAACTCGAATTGGTGAGTAACCCTTGAGCCTACAAGTGCTTTGCTCCAATACGTGTCTTGACCGACAGGGTCAGCATTTGTGGATACCCAATACACCATTGCGAAAAAATGGGCACAAGTCAAGAGAAATGCGGGCCCTTACATGGCAACACATGGATACCTCTGTTTTCAGATAACCATAATAGGGTCAATGGGTTATCAGTAAATTTAGCCCTTTTCCTCGCGGAACTTCGGGCTAGTGGGTGGTTGACTGGGTGCTTCTTTGACCGTGAGCTTTCGGCAGGCTTGGGTAATCAGGAGTCGAGCCCGACGGTGGGTCAGAAACAGTCGCCTTGGTCCAACCAATAACGCCAATCCGTGATGGCTTCATTGGTTGCTTTGTTCCCCTTGATGGCTTGTAGCTGCGACAAGGGGACCGCCATGGTCCGGCCTTGCCAACGGATGAGCACGAGCATGTCGCTCGAGCAAGCCTCTTCGCGAGCCATGCCTTGAACTTCGACCGTTTCTCCTTTGAGGAGCGGCGAAACTGCCTTGGCCACGATACACTGGGCCTGGAATGGGAATTGGATTTTGTCCTCCAGGTGGTAGTACCAGCCCATGGCTTGCTCCTCCGGGCCATAAGCATCAACCACAATCTCGTGGTGGATTCGCTCCTCCC
Organism: Terriglobia bacterium; assembly: GCA_050745605.1. GTDB lineage: Bacteria > Acidobacteriota > Terriglobia > UBA7540 > UBA7540 > CALCEB01. Next base: position 1,697 of record JBOGKI010000382.1, read on the forward strand.
GCACCGGGTCCCTTTTGCGTTTCGCCATCGTTGCTACCGCTCTTTCGCCGCCAGGATGCGGCGCACGGAGGTGCGCCCAATCTCCAGCCGACGCGCGATCGCGGATTTGCTGACGCCGGCACGATAGAGCTTCCGTACCTGGTCGGTGTGGAGAGCCGCCGTGAGCGGCCGGCCCAAGCGCTGGCCGTTGTGGCGGGCGTGGGCCAAGCCGGCGCGGACTCGTTCCCGCAGAATCTCCCTTTCGAACTCGGCGAAAACGGCCATGGCTCGGCCGGCAGGCGTGGTCAGATCCAGCGCCTCCGTCAGCGACACGAAGCCGACTCCCAGATGCTCCAGTTCCTGGAGGGTTGCCAGCGGGTCCGTGACTGATCGGCCCCAGCGATCCAGCCGCCAGACCAGCACCACATCGATTTCCCGGCGGCGCGCGGCCTCGGGAACCCAGGAGGAGTTTGAAGCTGCGGTACACCATTGGAACGCCGCGAAGCGGCCATGGATTACTTTCTATTTCTGCGATAGGCCGGCTAACTTTAGCACACCAGGGGAGCTTAAGCAGAAACGCCTGGTCATCGAGTTTCGTCGAAAGCTAAACGGATTCGGGATTACCAGGAGCTTCGGTTCGACTGACGACTTCGAAGATTTGGTCTATCGCGATCTGATTCGGATCACATCGCTAAAACAGTTTCTAGGATTATTGACACCTTAGCGGCAGTCCCCGGCTCGCGCCCACTCACAAGAAGTCTTGCCACTTTCTAGGCAATCGAATGCTAACGGGGGCGCATTTCGCCCTTTGCACCGAACTGCGAAAAACCACCGCTCACGCAGCATTGGAGGCCCCTTCTCTCGGTTTTCTGTTCCTTCGTCTTTTGACCCGCCGCCACAGCGTCGGGTCAATCCCCGACGGCACGCAGCGCGCGCTCGCCACCTCGACGAAGCCGCCGTGGTGTGAGACTTGACCGTACCGCAACAAGCGCGCCAGAAGCGCCAACGCGTGCTGTGCCAATGCAGTATTCACAAACGGCTCTTGGCGATCCAATGCCTCAATGGCACTGCAATTGGGCTCATGGTCATCGTCAAGGTCTGGATTAATCAACTCTTCGTATAGCTCTGCCGCGGTTCTCAAACGCATCCGCGACCGCTTGTTTCGGGCGTTCAGCGGCTCGCCCAGCACAAACTGCACGCCTGTGGCATGGTTGCCGAGATCGAGCCAGTAGCCAGTTGTGCTCGAACCGGCAACACTCTCCGCGATGACCGCGCGCGCCGCTCGCGTGTCCACGCAGCCAGTGACGATGGCAGGGCGTAAATGCCGTTCGCCGTAACCGGCATAGGCAGGCGCGAGAGTCTGTGGTGTCAGCACCTGCGGAATCGCTCGCCAGGCAAGGCCCCAAAACAGATTGATACGGTTCACCAGGACAATGGCCTTATTCATGCCAATTTCACTACGGCCGAATGGTTGGCGGACACAGTTAACGGCTGAAATTGTGTCGTCATCCATTACCGTCACCTGCAACCCGCCCGGGTGACCCCAGGCCAACAGCGCTTGGTAAAGGTACGGCAACCCGCCAAGAATGGCGCTCCCCGTGCCGCCGCACCCTACCACCAGGATGCGCACTTCGCGCCGCAGCAATTCTTCGTGCACTCTGTGGGTTTCCATAGCTTAACGCTCTTGAGCGATGAACTCTCGCAGGGTTTGGCGGGCGTCGGTCAGGTAACGGACTGGAAACTTCCTCTTCCCTCGCAGACTGGCCCACAGAGCGATGAATCCGCCCGGATGAGTGGTGAGCCGGGCGGCTCCCAAAGGATGCGTAAATTCACTTTGGAAAAAGCTCGCCTGCCAGGCGGGCATCGACTCGACGGAAACACTTTCGGGCGCCCGAACAGTTCCGAGGCAGACCTGGCCGCTATCGCCTGCCACATTCCAGTACGGCGCCGTCGTGAGCCGCGTATTGGATTCGGGGCGAGCATCACTTTCGAGCGCCCGAACAAATAGCTCTCGATCGCGCACCTTAAACACCAGCGCAGGATGAGGAAACATGCAGCCATTCAGTTCTCTCGCCTCTTCATCCGCCTCGCCAAAAAACATCATCCGGCGCGACGCCCGCATCCACCAGGCAATCATCTCCGGCGTTCGCGCCAAAACATTTTCAGGAAACACCTCCGCAGCGACACGGGAACCCAGGTCCTCTGTGAGCCGCCGCAGGAAGGCCAGCGACAGGGGCTGAGCCGGAGCGAGCAGCGGAGCGCCCTACGCCTTGAGGGCTTTTCCGAAGGCGCCTGTTTCCACCCCTGTTTTCGGGCGTGAGTTGAAAAAGGGCTTACGTCCGGACCGGTTCAACCTGAAGACGATCTTCCGGCGGATCGATGAATACGGTGATCTTTGGGCGGATTTCTGGTCGGAGCGGCAGCATCTGGAGGATGCCGTCAGCAAAGCCGAACAGGGACCTTGGAGGCGCAGTCCGCGCGACGACCTGCTTGAACATGAAATGCGAAAATCGAAAGCATTCGCACAACGGCAGAGTCAGACCTGAGCTATCGATTTCAAGAGAAAGAGACCATTCCAGGCGGTATTCCGCGCATCGCGATCGAGCAGCTCGACGAGGCGCGGGAAGGGAGCAGATGGAAGAAGAACCGCCGAAGTGAATGCCCGGAAGCCGAGGGGCAAGCCTCTGCCCAAGCCGGAGGAATCAGTAAGCGCGTGCACCCGGCCCCGAGCGGCTTCATTCCTAATATGCCGATTCGCTCGATCACGGCTACCGGCATCACGAGTTTCTCGAAACCATGGAAATGGGCATCCATCAGGTTCAGAGGCCTCCGCACCGTGTCGAAGTGGAAGGCATGATCTTGAGCGACTTTCAGCATGTAGAGATGGCTATGGGGATCCTTGTCTCCGGTAAATCCAATATAGCGACCCTCTCCGGCCCGCTTGGCGTCCGGCACCGCCTCCATAGCCCCGCCCTGGGCGAATATCCGGTCCGGGTCTTCGTAGCGAAGCACCTCATGGTGCTGAATCAGGTCGATATAATCCGTCCGCAATCTCCTCAAGGACATCTCAATTTGCCGGGCGGTTGCCTCCTTGGTCCGGCTATCAAGCTTGGTCATCAGGAACACCTTGTGGCGGTGGCCGCGCTCTGCCAAGGCCCTTCCCATCCGGATTTCGTCAAAAAGCGTGCGCGACGCCTCCCATACCGGAAAAACGCGTAGGAAGGCCAGTTGACCCGCACGCGGCAGGCCATAGCATGGCAAAGCCTGCTTTTTGGTCTTTGGCGATGCACAGCAAGTGATCGCCAAAATGGTCCAGGCCCAGAAGGAGCTTTGATCAAAGAGATCTTCTCCGCGCGGTGTTTGAAACGTCCGCCCCGCCGGATGACTCTGTCCAGTTCCTCTGATTTGCGCGCGCCACTCTGCACC
>JBOGKI010000383.1:0-5096 GCA_050745605.1 Terriglobia bacterium
GCGATGGCCCGGCCCGAACGGCAGGTTGTAACTGGCGACGATCGAACCGATGATTTTGTGGTCAAAGTATTGGGGTCCGTAATCGACCCGAGGATTCCACACGTCGTCCAAGTTGTCCAGCGTATAGGTCTGCGACAGGCCGAGAGTGCCGAGAGCGTGGCCGTAGGTAAAGCTGCTGAGCAGTGTCAACCCGTTACCGGTGCGCTTCTCGACGGTGGCGGTGAGCGCGTTGTAGTTGGCGAATCCGTCGGAGGTCTGGTAGTAGCACCAGAAGCACTGCGACGAGGAGAGAAGCTGCGGCCCCGGGTACGGCCCGCCGAACTTGAAACTGCTATCCAAGTCGCTCCACAGGGAGGTGACCGATTCGGTGGTAATATTTGACACCTCGTTGGTGGCCACCGCCGCCGAGCAGCTTGCAAAGCCTTTGCAGTAGGTGCTGCTGGGGCCGCCCAGCGCGCTTTCAAAGAACGGCTGCGGCGTCACCGCGGCGCCCTTGGTTAGAGCCGACCACAGGTTGTCATAGGCTTGGGCAAAGGTCTGGCCGTTCAGCTTCATCATAAAGGGGACATCGTTCAAGTCAACGCCCTGGTATAGGTTGTGATCCCAGTTGCCAACGTATCCCACCTCCACCAGCACGTTTCCCTTGAATTGCCGCTGAATGGTGAAATTGAACTCGTCGGCGTAGCCGGGCGGCAGATTATAGTTAATGCCGGCGGAAAGAGCTCCGATGTAGGGAGCGTTCACGCCCGGCTCAACCGGAGACGAAAGCGTCTGCGGGATGGCCGGCAACGGCGCCGCGCTGCCGTTGATGCCAATGCGGAAGGCAGTGGCGGGAGTAGTGCCGCCCGTGCCCGTGCAGGCGCCCGCGATCGACGGCGCCGCGCAAGACACCGGTTGCAGGAAGCCATCGCCCAGCACCGAATTCGTGACCTCGCCGATGGCTTCGCCGCGGTCGTAGACCCGGCTATAGCCGCCGCGAATGACCGTGGCCTTATTGCCGAGCAGCCAGCCAAGAAAGCCGCCGCTGGCGTGGGGGCTCCAGGCCAGCGCCACGCGCGGCTGGAAGCCGCCATAAAAGGGTTGGTAGGGGTATTTCAAACCGCCGTTCACGTCCCCAACCGGGGCGTAGCCGATGGTGGGGGCGTAAGTCGAGCCGTTGTTGGCGGCGGTGAGCCGGTTCTGCAGATAAGTCGGAACCGTGAGAATGCTGCCGTTCGCGCCCGTCAGCACGTCCTGGGCGCCATTGGAGGCGTAGGGCGGGGTCTGATAGCCCCAGCTCAAACCGAAGGTGAACGTGAGGCTGGGCCGGATGCGCCAGGAGTCGCTGGCATACAGGTTATATTCATCGCTGATCATAAACGACTCGAGCGGCGTGCCGATCGGATTCAGGCTTAGATTGTTGCCGGCGCGGCTCACCAACGTCTGACTTTGATTGACCGTACCCAGCACGTCGGCGTAAAGGGCGTTATAGGAGCCGATCTCGCTCGAAGGTAAGCAATTGGCCGTGAGCGTTTTCGTGCATGGAATGGGCTGAGCCGAAGTGGGCATGAAGATCTCGCCGTTGTTGTAGCCGATCGCATCCACCACGGTGTTGGCGAGGCCGCTCACCACGTCGTCGTAACGATCGAAGTTCCACCAGTCGTGCATGAACTCGCCGCCCAACTGCAGGTAGTGATTACCCTTAAGCCAGGACAGCCCATCGCGGTAATCCCAGTTATGGCCGTCCCACAGGCGCGCGCGCGACTGCTGGGTGTTGACGTTGACCGGGATGAGCGACTGCGCCGGCGACGGCTCTCCGCCGGTCTGCTCACCGAGTTCGAGGGGCACCGAGACGCCCGCTACTTGCGGATTGAACCCACCTCGAGACCATTGCCACTCGTCGCGCAGGTAGCTGAAAGTGAAATCATTGGTGAGGGTAGGGGTGATGGTGGCCGTCAGTCCGCTCACCAGGTAGCGCGGGCTGTTGGTGTTGCGGGAAACGGCCACGGGCTGGCCCAGCTTGTCCCCCGACACCAATCCGCCAATGTCCACCTGGTCGGTGGTGGGGACGGTTGCGTCATACCAGCGATAACTCCCAAACCAGCGCAGCTTGGGACCAAAATCGTGGTCGACTCGGCCCACCAGGAAGTCCTGTTTCTGGGGAATGGAGACGGGGCCTTGAAAACCGAAGGTGTTGAGGTGGTCGCCGGCATTGAAGTCGTTAGGCATAGGTTCATACTGCGACCACAACTTGGCGATATCGGGGTTCAGCCCCAGTCCCAGAGGATCGCAGGACAAGCCGCCGCTCGCCCCGCATTGCTTGGAAGTATTCAGGTTATATTGGACGGGGTTGCCATTGGCATCGCGGAATTGCAGGATACCCTGACGCATCAGCGTGGAGGGCACGTCGCGCTCGAAGATGCTGGTTTGCGGCCAGCGGAAGCCCTCGTAATTGAAATAGAAGTAAGTCTTGCCGCCGGCGAAATTGGGGAGCAGCGGGCCGCCGATGGCGCCGCCGAAGCGGTTGTAAGTTGAAAGCGGCTTCGACTGACCCGTGAAGTTGTTGCTCCAGTCGTTCGAATCCAGGGCGCTGTTCTGCATGTAGTCATAGAGCGAGCCATGGAACTGGTTGGTGCCGCTCTTGGTGACCAGCAGCACGTGACCGCCCGAGGAATTGCTGAAATCGGCGGTGGCGTTGCTGGTGGTGACTTTGAACTCTTGGATACTCTCTACAGGCGTAGGTACCGCCGCCGTCCCCGCCTTGAACCCGTCGATGTAACTGTTGTTGCCGGAGAGATCGTCCGTGGCGTTGCCGCCGTCGATGGAATAGGTATTCTGGTCGGACATCTGTCCCGCTACGGCGCCGCTCGAGATGTCGCCGTTGGCCCCGTTAAAGTCGGGGACGGCCGTGGGCTGGAAGTAGAGCAGCGAAGTCGCGTCGCGACTGAACGTGGGCAATTGCATGATTGAATTGCCGGCGAGGCTGGTGCCCATGGTGGAGTTCATGGTCTGCAATTCCGCGCCCGGCGTGGTGGTCACCTCCACCACCTGGGTGGTGGAACCCACCGCGAGCGTCACGTTCAGGGTCAGCGCGGACCCCACGGTCACGGTTTGCCCGGTCATGAGCGCCTTGCGGAACCCTGGGCTGCTCACCGACACATTGTAGGTGGCGGGCTTCACGTCGCTGAATACATAGAGCCCGGCTTTGTTGCTTTTGGCCACGGTGGACGTATGAGTGCCGACGTCCGTGATCGTCACCGTTGCGCCAGGAACCACGGCACCGGTGGGGTCCGTCACGACTCCGGTAATGGAACTGGTGGTTTGGCCGATTAACATCCCGGCGGAAAGCAAACCGATCAGGAACGCCCAGACGCTGAATTGCACAATTCTGCGAGTCAGATCACATCTCATGTTCCTTCCTCCTCCGGTACGGTTGATCTCGCCGCTTACGGCAAGCCGGCTTACTGCCCTGCGGAACAGATTGGGGCGGTTGCAAAATCCTCCACTCGGCTTCATTCCGAATGGGAGACGGCGCACTAAACGTGCGCCCAGCTCAAGGTCCTACAGCTTCGCCGCACCTCTTCGACCTTGTGTATTGACCGTTCTTAAAAATGTCTTACGTTTACGCAGAAAGGGAAACACACTCCCCGCACGAGTGTCAAGCAAAATCCATGCCACTTGCCAACCGGTGCTCTTTCCGAGGCAGTGCTCCCTAGAATGTTCAAGTTACAAGCCGGGAGGAATGACGCCTGGGCTGTGGCTACGGTTTTCTATATTCCAAATATGGTAGGGCGACGTTAGACGGGGGGTTTGATGATGCCGGCGAGGACGGCCGGTGCCTGCGCGATGCCGGGTTGAGCGGGTGCGTAGAGGCCGGCTTGAGCCGGGCATGAATGAATCACCGCAATGTGCCGGGCTTGAAGCCCGCCGCTACGTTCCACGCGATGCCACGATAGGGGGAGGGGCGATGTGCCGGGTTGAGCGGGTGCGTAGAGGCCGGCTTGAGCCGGGCATGAATGAATCACCGCAATGTGCCGGGCTTGAAGCCCGCCGCTACGTTCCACGCGATGCCACTATAGGGGGAGGGGCGATGTGCCGGGTTGAGCGGCTCCGTGGAGGCCGACCGGCTTGAGCCGGGCATGAATGAATCACCGCAATGTGCCGGGCTTGAAGCCCGCCGCTACGTTCCACGCGATGCCACGATAGGGGCGGCTCCTACAGGCGGCCTCCACGGCGCCCCTACGTCTTTGAAATGGCAGCGGCCGGCCACGACATTTCGCGTTGAGCTTCCGGCAAGGAGACAGCCAGGTCTTTCTTCTGATGGTTACGCAGGATCGTCAGGGTCACTGGCTGCTCGCCGGTGGCGCTCAACACGGCGCTCTCCAAATCCTCCATCCCGTCGATGGTCTTCGAGCCAAAGCGCACAATACAATCCCCGGCTTTAAGGCCCGCCTTCTCCGCGGCAGTGCCGGACTGCACCTCTGTCACCAACACTCCTTTGCCCTGGTCAACCCCGAAGTACCGCGCCAGTTGCGGAGTCAAGGTCTGGCCGGTGATACCGAGCCGGGGATGGCCCCACGAGAAATGAAAGTGTGAAAAATCTGGAATGTTGATGGGGGGCATCTTGATGGCCGGCATGTGAAACTCGTGGGAGTGGGATTCAAGCGTCACGTTGGCGAACTTCAAAGCGCCATCCCGGAAGAATTTTACTTCAACGGTGCGCCCCGCCGGAGTATCTCCCACCCAGCGCTCGAGCTGGGAGACGCTCCAGATCTCGCGTCCGGCGAACTCCGCCAGAACATCCCCCGGTTTCAAGCCGGCTTTCTCAGCCGGGCTGTTCGCTTCCACGCTGAGAATCACCGCCCCATAGTCGCCGGAAAGTTTTTGCGCCTTAACATCGGCGGCAGTGACGTCACGCAACTCCACGCCCAGCCACGCGGACGTTCCTCCCAGCCGGATGACCGTGTCGTCGGGAGGGCTCGCCTTCACTATCTGGGGCAGAATACCAAAAAGAAGAGCCACGAGAACGATTCCCGGCACGATTCGGTCATTCCATTTGCTTCGCATCGTCTTTTCCTTTCTTTTGCGTCCTGGCTGCTGTAGCGGCGGTCTATGAC
>JBOGKI010000384.1:0-5084 GCA_050745605.1 Terriglobia bacterium
GGCTTCCCGGCCGGTGCAGCCTTCCCCGTTATTCAGGCGGGTCGGCGTCCACGACTTCACTTTCGAGGCCTGCTCAGGCTTCACGCGTGTTACGGCCTGCAGGGTTGCTCAGCCACCCCAAGTGGCCTTTGTCACAAGGCTTCGGCCCGGCCCGTTACCAGGCCAAGCCGCTTGTCCGCTACCAGACTTACCGACAACTATCTGGGTGGGACTCTCACCCACCAGTGATCTGCGCCGTTGGGGCGCACTGAATAATCCAGGTTAAGGGCCAGTTGGAGGAGGCAGCGAAGCGGTGACCGGAGTGATGAAGCAGAACGCCGCCGGCTTCCAGACCTGTTGCCCCAAGGAGGTCGCGACGGGCAGCAGCCGTCTGAGGAGCATGTGCAACGGTCTGGGGCTGCGGAGCGGTGACTCTCCGTCTCGTAATGTCCCGGCGATGCTTTCTACCGGCTGGAAATCTTGGGAAACGGGTGTGGCACGATTCCCACGCCTTCCTTGATGGCGATGATTTTGTTGATAGGGACATGGGTGAGCTTATCCACGGTTCCGCTTGGCCACTTGATTTCCAAGGAATCGATCCGGGTGCGTTTGCCCAGGCCAAAAGGAATCCTCGGATCGTTTGCCCCCATGTAGCTTCCGCCGCCCTCGGCCTGCTTGTACTCGGTGAACCCCTCCGTGACCAATTTCAGGCTCGCTCCGGTGCCATCGCGATTCGACTTCGTGCCAATCAGAAATACTTCCAGCCAGTTGTTAACATTGCCGCCGTCGTTCCTCAGCAGCTCCGGATAATCGCCGCGCACATTGATGGCCGCGTCTACGTCGCCATCATTATCAAAGTCGGCGGTGGCAAGGCCGCGGCCGGCAACCGGCTTCAGGAAATCCGGTCCAAGCTCTTTCGAAACATCCTCGAACTTGCCGTGGCCCAAGTTGCGGAACATCAGCTTGGGTTCCCGGTAATGCACCTCCGAGTGATAGAGCTGGATGTTGTCCAGCATGGCGCCGTTCACTTGAAAGATGTCCGGCCAGCCGTCATTGTCATAGTCCATGAACTTGGCAGCCACGCCGCTCAGAAAAATCGCCTTGTTGCCGATCCCGGACGGATAGGTGTCGTCATCAAACGTCTCATCGTGGTTGTTGTGGTAAAGGCGGTTCAGCTCAAAATCGAGGTGGGTAATGTAGAGGTCCGGCCAGCCATCGCCATCCACGTCGGCAGCGTCGATACCCATGCCGGCCTCATACTTGCCGTCGGCGCTGGCCGCCACTCCGGAAGCGAAGGAAACATCCTCAAATGTTCCGTTGTGCTTGTTGATGAACAGGAAGTTGGGCCACGTGTCATTGGCGATGGCGATGTCCGGCCAACCGTCATTGTTGAAGTCCGCCAGCACCACGCCCATGCCTTTGGCTTCCGGAACGCCCACGCCGGACTTCACAGAAACATCGGTGAATGTCCCGTCGTGGTTGTTGTGGTAGAGCTTGATCCGCTCGCCGCGGTAATTGTCGGGATGACAGTAGGCTCGATAACCCGGGCGATGCTCGCCGCAGTAGATGTTGTTCTTCGGCGTCCAGTCGATGTAATTGCAAACCACCAGATCGAGATAGCCATCCTTGTCGTAATCGAACCATCCGGCGCTGGTCGCCCAGTTGCCGTCGTCCCCCACGCCCGCCTTCTTGGTGACGTCCGTGAACGTCCCATTGCCATTGTTGTGATAAAGGATCGAGTGGCCGTAGCCGGTGACGTAAAGATCCTGGTTGCCGTCATTGTCGTAATCGCCCACGGCCACGCCCTGGCCGTAAAGCCCCTCGGCGCCCACGCCGGCCTGTTCCGTCACGTCCGTAAAAGTGCCATCGCCATTGTTCCGGTACAGAGCGGAGCGCAGCGGATGCGGAGGCTTGTAAGCATCCGTCGCCGAGGACTGCACCAGGTAGAGGTCGTACAACCCATCATTGTTGTAATCGATCCACCCCACTCCCGTGCCCATGGTTTCCAGGTAATACTTCTGGTCACTTTCCGTAGAATCCTGCTTGAAGTTGATTCCAGCAGCGCGGGCAACGTCCGTGAACTTCACCGGAATATCAATCACCGGCTTGGATTGTGCGGGATGGGCGGGTAAGGACGGGTAAATCAGAAGCCCGGCGAGGACAGCCAGGACGGCGATGAGCAGCACCTTGACACGGCCCGTGAACCTTTCCCTGGCCCTTGATCCGTTCGGTTTCAATCCCCGGTTCCCCATGGCGAGTTGCGACCTCAATATATCCCATTGCGGGCATGGCGCTCAATCGTCAATTGCGAGATGCTTAGACGGCGACAAAGCCGCTGCCGCGTAGGCAGTTGTGGGTACTCGGGCGGCATCCTGCTCAAGGGTGCAGCAAGCAGCGCCCCTACGTGGTCTCCATGCACTTGGCGGACCCAGGGCCCATGAGATCTTCGGTCAGACTGGCAGCCAAATAGACTTGTTGAGCAGCCTGCTAGATTTCATCAAACTGAACTACGGTCGAATGGTTCCATCCGTCAGCGGAAACGAAACTGGCCGGGCTAGAGGTGAGGATAATATTCCAAGCGGGGGAATGAGGGAAGCCGTTTGGGGAAAACGGCTCGTTCGAGAGTTTGGGTTCGATGGTAGCGAGGGCTTCCAACACAGGATAGAGACCCACATCGCCGCGGCCTGCGGCAATTTCAATGCCGGCAGCGGCAAAATCCAGATCGGCGGCGTTTGAGGCAAAATGCCAGGCGAGGCTGGCGCACAGCCGGACGGCGCGCTCGAATTTTTCCAGGTTCCCGGCGGAGAGACTGACCAGACGATTGTCCAGGATCAGCCGGATACGACGGCCGTCCTCGCGGCTGAACTCCCGCACCTTCAGGCGCTGGGCGCGCGCCGTGGCTTTCCAATCGATGGTGCGAGCGGAATCGGATTGCCGGTAGTCGCGTAAACCGAAGAGATCATGGCCCCGGTCGTCGCGACTGAGGCTCTGGATTTCTCCGGCGAGAGCGGGCGAAATGGCACGGAACGACTCCAGCGGAACGATTTCCGGCAGCACCAGCAACTGCTGCCGGGCATCAATGCTTCGCTTTTTGCGAATGAAGCCGAAGGGAAATTTGGAGCTGAGCATAAAGCCATCGTGCATAAAGCGCCCGCGTTGAGAAAAGCGAAGTTCAACATCCTGGTCCAAGGTTGAGGCCTTGGGGAGATATGGGACGTAAACCGGACGGGCAAGGATCCGCCTGCCGTTGTCTTCCACGCTTCTGGATTTGCGCCACCAGGACGATGAGGGTTGCGAGGCGGGAGAAATGGTGAGTGAATAGGACGGCAAAATCTTCTTGCGGTTGAGGAGCTTCAGGCGGCAGATGAGCGGTTGCTCAGCGAAAATGTGCGGCGGCAGAGAGATTTCAAGCTCGATTCCGCTCAGCACCATTCGGGATAGGATTCCAGATCCCACAATGGCCGCCAGCATAATGGCCAGAATGAGGAATAGAAGGTTGTTGCCAGTGTTCAAAGCCGCGACTGCAATCACAAAGATGACGAACAGGTAAACCAGCCCCTCCCGCGTGAGCTCATATTCAATATGCAGGTTCAGGCGGCTCTTCGTCACTTGCCGGGCCAGGAAAGGGACGGATCTCACCGCGACATATGCCGTGAGGATGAGCGCTGTCCCGGCCAGGATCGACGCGACCCGGAGATCGCCTTTTTCACCGGTGGCCGTTGCATAGAGCGCCAGAAAAAGCGCGAGGCAGAGTCCCACCGCGGCCCAAAGGAAACCTCGCCAGGGCAGCGCGGCGTGACCACGCTCACCCGTGCGGCCGGCGGTTTTCACGGGCGGTCGGAGGCCTTTGGTCGCGCTTGGTAGGTTCAAGGCCATGATGGGTGGGCCGGCATCAGTGACGAATGGAAAGGCGGCGCTTCAACCCCGCCCCTTTCGTTTACGCGAGGAGAAATGCTGACTGCCTTTTCGCAGACATGGCAAAGGCGGTAGTGTCTGCGCCACCTGGATTGTTCCGGGGAGAGTTACACGGGTTTAAGATCCGGCCCTCCCATGCTTCACGCCCTACAGCGGAACCGGAATGGAATCCACGATCTCCTGAAGAATTTCCTCCGCAAGATGAATACCTTTGGAAAGGGAAGTCTGCCGTTGGCTCAGGACACAGCGGTGCGCAAATACGGGGAGAAACAGTTGCTTGAAGTCGTCCGGAATGCAGTAGCCGCGCCCTTCGAGGATTGCCAGTCCTTGAGCGGCACGGTGCAAGGCCAGCGTGCCCCGCGGGCTGACCCCCAAGACAAGGTGCTCATTATGCCGCGTCTGATCCACCGCGGCCAAGGCGTAGTTCATCAGGGCTTCATCCACCACCACCTTGCGGGCCGCCTCCTGAATTTCGAGCACATCCTGGGCGGTGATGACAGGCCGGACCTGCGAAAGTGGCTCCTGAGCTGAGAGTGAGCGAAGGATCTCCTTTTCATGGCCGATGTCCGGATAGCCAATGCGAAGCCGCATCAGAAAGCGGTCCAGTTGCGACTCCGGCAGCGGGAAGGTGCCGTGGTGCTCAATCGGATTTTGCGTGGCGATCACCATGAACGGCTGCGGCAGCGGATAGGTGTGGCTTTCCACGGTGACTTGGCTCTCATTCATGGCCTCAAGGAGAGCACTTTGCGTTTTGGGCGTGGTTCGATTGATTTCGTCCGCCAAAACGATTTGCGCGAAAATCGGGCCTTGGCGGAACTCGAACCGCTGGGCCTGCTGGTTGTAGATGTTGACGCCGATAACGTCCGAGGGAAGCATGTCCGATGTGAACTGTACCCGCTGGAAACTGCAATTGAGCGAGCGCGCCAGGGCATGGGCCAGTGTGGTCTTGCCCACGCCGGGAACATCCTCGATCAGCAAATGCCCTCGCGCGAACAGGGCAACCAGCGCCAAGCGGATGACTTCATCCTTGCCGCGTACTACCTTGGCAATGGAATCCTTGAGCTTCGAGAGGAGACCCGTTGAAACCAGTGGCGGAGAGATGACATTGAACTGCGCCATAGTGTTTTAACCCCGTCCCAGGGTAGTGGTCAACTTGGTCGCTGTAGCGGCGGTCTGCGACCGCCGAACCT
>JBOGKI010000385.1:0-5066 GCA_050745605.1 Terriglobia bacterium
CCAGCCGCTTCTCCGCCAGGGGTCCGGCCAAGGCACAAAACCGGCTGAAGTAACGGGGATCAAAATAATTGAGTCCGGAAACCGCTTTGCGGTCGGCGGCAAACACCACGGCGGCCTGGGCATAACTCCGCACGTACTCATCGAAAATGCGAGCGTCCAGGTTCGGAATTTCGGCGGCTGGCGCAATACGAAGCCTCCAGCGATCCGCCAGCGTGTTCACCAACTCCGATTCAAAACGGCTATGGACGCCGCGCTGGCCGGTTGCCTGGCCATCAAAGTTCGCCACCGTGTGGAGCGGCTGAGTGATATCTCCGGCGTAGTGGGCCATGAAGAGGGCATCATGGTTGGCCCGCTTCCACCTCCGGGCGCGAAAATCCTCCTCAAGGCGGCGCGTAAAAGTGTCGATTTCCCAGATGGCGGTTCCTTGCCTCATTTCCGATGCCGTCGGCGGCCGGTGCTCAATTACAAACTGCTGCCGCAGCCGGGCAAAAGGGAACCGGTCATAGGCGTCGGCGTCGGTGTAGTGATGGGGCCTTTCTTCGGGATCATTGTGGGCCAGCAAGTCCGGGTCACTGCCGTGCGTCACCAGGTATTCCACGCGGGCCTGGAACCAGGCCCGCAACGGCTGCGGTAGGGATTGGACTGCGGCGCGGTTGATGATCTGGTGGCCGCGATTTCCCCAAGCCCAGCCGAGCCTGGGGCCGGCTAGAAAGACAAGCAGCAGGGCCGTCAGCTTCTTGTGGTCTTTCGGCAATTTCTTCATGCCCTCTAAGCGCGGGAACAATCGAGTTGACACAGTGGCTCTGCGCGTGCTATTTGAGATTGCCGGTCATCCCTTTAAGTTAGCGTCTAGTTATCGCCTGGGGAGGCACATGAATGCAAGAAAAAGTGAGGGGTAAAGGTCAATTTGCGAGTTGCGTCTGGCTGGGGCTTGCTTTTCTGATGGCCTTGGTGTTTCTGACGCCGCTGGGAGTTTCCGTAAAGCTTTCATCCGCAGCGCCTGGACCGGACTTCAAGGCCGCGAGCCGAGCACGCTTGGGGAGCCCTACGACCATCCTCAGGCCCGAAGCCGGAAAAAAGATCGTCGAAAGTTACCTCCGCTTGCCTCTGATTTTCGAGGCAAATCAGGGGCAGACGAATGCTCGGGTGAAATACATTTCCAGGGGTGACGGGTACGCTCTCTTTTTGACGGACCATGACGCGGTGCTCGAGCTGAGACAGGCCAGCGAACAGCCGTCGAAGCGCCCGACCGCTCGTGATTCCCGGAACTCCAAGCCTGCCGCCGTCAAAGTTGACGTTTTGCAGTTGGAGCTTGCCGGTTCCAGTCCGAGCGCGCAGGCTGCTGGCCTCGACGAACTCCCCGGAAAAAGCAACTATTACATCGGCAACGATCCCGCCGATTGGCACACCAACATCCCCCAATATTCCAAGGTGGAGTACCACGCCATCTATCCGGGAGTGAACCTGGTTTATTACGGATCGCAGGGCCGTCTGGAATACGATTTCGATCTTGCGCCTGGCGTCAATCCCGCGATCATCACCCTCTCCATTGACGGGCTAGGCGGCTTGGGGCGGGCGGCGGACAGAAACGACCACGCCGGGCTTCAAGTGGATTCACAAGGCAGCCTGGTGATGAGCACGCCGGCCGGAACCATGAGCTTTGCGAAACCCGTTGTTTACCAGGTTTCCCATGATCCTTCCGGCGCAATCCGCAAAACCTTTGTGAATGCCCGGTACGTGGTGAAGGATGCGAGCGAGCGCGGCAAAGCTCTGGTTGGTTTTGAGGTCGCCAGCTACGACAAGAACCTGCCGCTGGTCATCGACCCGACCTTGACTTATTCCACTTATATCGGTGGAAGCCTGCTTGACCAGGGGCAGAGCGTCGCGCTCGACTCGAACGGCAACGCCTATGTGACCGGCACGACCATGTCTACTAATTTCCCCAACGTGCCCGGTACTATTCAACCCAGCGGTTGCGGGGGGACGTGTCTGGGCAACGTTTTTGTTATGGAGCTGACCCCCTCGACGTCGACCTTGGTGTACTCCACCTACCTGGGAGGGAATGGCGACGACACCGGTTTTGGGCTTGCTGTGGACGGCTCCGGCGATGCCTTTGTGACCGGCGAAGCCACGTCCACGACTTTCCCCACCACCCCGGGCGCTTATCAACCGAATTGCGGCGGACCGACCGGTGCGTGCCAAGATGCGTTTGTGAGCGAGATTGGTCCGGGCGGCACGGCCCTCCGATACTCCACTTACTTCGGCGGCAACGGCAATGACCTCGCTTACGCGATTGTGCTCGACAGCGCGGGCGATGCCTACATCGGGGGACTGACCGTTTCCACGAACCTGTTCACGACGCCGGGCGCCTACCAGACCAAATGCGGCACCGATGGCAATTGCAACGGCGGAGCCTCCGATGGTTTTCTTACCGAGTTTAACGTCACGAAAATCCCGGCGGTGGTGTATTCCACGTACCTGGGAGGAAGCGGCGCGGACTGGGTGAAGGCACTGGTCCTGGACAGCGCCGGGGACGTCTATCTTACCGGCGAGACCAAGTCCAAGGACTTCCCTACCACCACGGGCGCCTACCAGAGCCAATGCATTCTCGACACGACTAAGGCTTGCGAAGGTGATGCCTTCGCCACCAAGCTTAATCCGGCCCTCACCGGAACGGCGGAACTGCTCGCTTCGACGCGCTTGGGCAGCTCGGCCCAGGAATCCGGAAACGGCATCGCCGTGGATTCGTCATCCAACGTCTACCTCGCCGGCTCTACCGCTTCGACTTCGTTCCCGGTGATGAATGCCTATCAGCCGACTTTCGGCGGGGGCCCGCAAGATGGCTTTGTGGCTGAATTCAAGCCGGACCTGACCGCACTCATTTTTTCCACATTTCTAGGCGGCAATAATTTTGACGTCGTCAACAGTCTCGTGCTGGGACCGGATAATACGATCTACGTCGCCGGCAGCTCCAACTCCACCAATTTCCCCACCACTTCCAACGCCTTGTATACATCACTCAACCAAGGCAGCAACAGCAGCAATTGCGGCTCCAACGACACCACCACCTGCGACGACGCAATCGTTACGGAATTTGACAACTCGGGCGGCGTTCTGCTGTTCTCCACCTATCTCGGCGGCACCGAAGAGGATGACGGCAACGGGCTCGCGCTGGACTCAACCGGAAATGCTTACGGCACCGGATACACCAACTCCAGCAACTTCCCGACCCAGAACCCAACCACTGCCGCCTGCGCCGGCACGTGCGGCACAGGGGCCAATGATGATGCCTTTCTGAGCGAAATCGGCGGAATCACGATACCCTACGCTCTCTTCAGCCCCACATCCCTTAGCTTCCCCAATCAGAATATGGGATCCACCAGCCCGCCGCAGCCCATCACCGTGACGAACAGCGGCAGCGCCAAGCTGACTGTTTCATCCATCGTCATCGGCGGCGCCAATCCCACGGATTTCAAGGAAACGGACAATTGCATTGGCTCTCCGGTCAATCCCGGGTCCAACTGCACGATCAACGTCACCTTCACTCCTCCCGTTCAGGGCTCAGCCAGCGCCACGCTTACCGTCACCGATACTTCCAGTAACAGCCCGGAGGTCATCCAGCTTTCCGGAACCGGAGTTCTGTTGAGCATTTCGATTTCGCCGACTTCCCTCAATTTCTCGGGCCAGGCTCCCAACACGACCAGCCCTCCGCAGGCGGTCACCGTCAAAAACACCGGCTCCGGGACCATCACCCTATCGAATATCGTCATCACCGGGCCGTATGCGTTTGCCACCGGAAGCACCTGCACTTCCAGCACTCAACTGACCGCCAACCAGACCTGCGTGATGAATGTCACGTTCAAACCGACCGGCCTCGGAGCGGAGAATGGCTCCATCACCCTGACGGATAACGCGCCCGGCAGCCCGCAATCCGTGCCCCTCACCGGAAACGGTTCCGCCGCTGGAGTGTTGTTTAGCCCAACCAGCCTGAGTTTCGGGAACGTCCCGGCCGGCCAGAAGAGCACGCCTAAGACCATCACTATCACCAACAATGGCAACATCAACCTGACGGTCACCAAGGTCACCGCTGTCGGAACGAACGCAAGCGATTTCAGCGCTAGCCCTAACGGTTGCAATTCAGTAGCGCCGAACAAGAACTGCTCGATCACCGTAACCTTCACACCCGCCGCCCCTGGACCGCGCTCCGCCTCAGTGAGTGTTACCGATAATGCTCCGGCCAGCCCGCAGTCGGTTCCCGTTATGGGAACCGGGACGGGTCCGGGCGCTAGCCTTTCACCACCGGCCGGCTTGAGTTTTGGTGGCCAGGCCGTTAACAGCGCAAGTAACCCGCAGATGGTCACGCTGACCAACACCGGCACGTCCGCCTTGACCATCACCGGCATCAGCGTTACTGGCGCCAACGCCAGTGACTTCAGCCAGACCAACACTTGCGGTACCTCGCTCGCCGCAAACGCCAACTGCACGATCAGCGTTACGTTCAAACCAACCGCGGCCGGGAACTTGGCTGCGGCCCTCAGCGTTGCCGATAACGCGGCGGGCAGCCCGCAGACAGTTCCGCTGACGGGCGCGGGCGCGGATTTCACGATCACCGCCACCACCACCAGTCAGTCGGTCACGCCGGGACAGACTGCGACCTACAATACGCTGTCGCTTACGCCCCAAGGCGGATTCAGTCAGCAGGTAACCCTCACTTGCAGCGGGCAGCCGGCCGCTTCCACCTGCACGGTCCAGCCGCCGACCGTCACCCCCAACGGCAGCGCAACTCCGCTCACCGTTACCGTGGTCACCACGGCGGCCAGTCTGGCGCCGCCGTTCTCCCATGTTCTGCCCCCGCCCACCAGTTCGGGCATCCGCTGGGTCTGGATCTTCAGCATTCTTGGGATGCTGACGCTCACCACGCTCTTCGCTCAAAGGAAAACCCGGCGGGCAGCGTGGATTCTTGCCCCCGTGATGCTTTGGATTCTGATGGCTTCGGCCTGCGGCAGCAACAGCAGCAGCGGCGGTGGTGGTGGTGGAACCGGCGGAACGCCCCCTGGGACTTACAC
>JBOGKI010000386.1:0-5026 GCA_050745605.1 Terriglobia bacterium
GCGTACGTGTCCGCCCCGGACAAGGTGGTGTTCAGCGAAACTCCCGCGGCTGCCATGTAAACCCCGAACACATAATTCCCGTAGGCCGCGTTCTGAAGCGCATTTCCACTCGCCAATGGTTGCGGATCGAAAAAATGGCCTCGCGGGAAGCCCGTGACGCTGTTCAAGAGAATCGTGAACGGATGACCGTTGTCAACTTTGCCCTGCGCCGCGCACGCGCCCGGGTCTAGAGCGCGGCCTGCATATTCACAAGGGTTTGCCGGTACCAGCGATTGCGGCGGCGGGAATAGCACAGGGCGCGGCGTTATGCGCTACGGGCGAGTTCCTCTGCGATTGCTTGCGCCAATTCACGCCCCTGCTGACCCCACGCGACGTGGATGATAAAGCCGGACAGGAAGCCGCGTTGCTGCCTGAGTTTGACGACCCAGCCAACCCAAAGCCACGACCACTTCACGCGCTTCACTTCCTGGGTCGGTATGTAAAACTGCTTGAAGGGAGCATAGAAGCGGAAGCCTTTGCCTTCCTCGATCTCGACGGCGTAGGGGTACACAGCCCCCAGATTTCCTGCCAGCAGAGCCCAGACCGCTGCAATCGCAAATAAAATCAGCCCTGCACCCCATAGCCGCCCTTCCCAGTGTTGGCTCCCCCACGCAAGGACTCCCCCGATAATTATGAAGAGTCCGGTTGCCCCGATACCCGCAGCTACGGCCGCGCACACATTCGATTTCCAGTAGCGCCGTGCCTGAAAAGTCCTTATTCCGGGTGTCTCTGGAGCCGGACTCGGAGAGTCGGATAAGTCCTTGAAGAAAAACCGCCGGACACGGCCCGCCATTGGCATGCTCGATGAGTTGGAGAATTCCATAATTACCCTCCACCTGCCTTCAGCCCGCAAGCGTTCGCAACCTGCGGCGAAAACGTCACCGGAGAGCCAATGCTGGGTCCGAGGCTGGTGCTAAAGCCGCGTGGCCCCGACGGTGTGAGGAACGTCCCAATGCTTAGGTTCTTTCCAGACCCGACCTGCACAGGAATATTGGGTCCTTGTGGAGCACCAACGGTTATGTCCAGACTTGCCCCGGCCGAAGGTGGGAAGGTCAAGCCAATGTCATTGGTCGTGCTGAAATTAAGGAATCCAGTGGCGCTGAAACCAATGGTAACCGGGATGTGAGTAAAGGGTATGTTGAAGGACAGTTGCCCGTGCTGTTGGCAGTAGTTAGTGGCGGCTTGGGCTGGTGTCGGCGATTGCGGCGGAGAATTTTGGAGCATTGGCGGCGGTGGTGGGGCAATTAAGCCGTCGCCGCCTCCACCACCGCCGCCGCCGCCTCCAGTCGTATAGCCGGTGCCGTCGTCATACTCGAGAATGTAGTCCACACAATTTGCGTTAACGCCGACACCGCCAGGCACGGCAAAAGACGTATCGCCGCTACAATCTTGCTCATACTCAAGAATAGGTACCAAGCCGAGCGGGTCAATGAACGTCAACGGCATATTTCCGACGTAGGCGTAGCGGTTCCAACTTTGCGGGTTGGCGGGATTCACAACGGCAAGTCCCGCTGGATCAGGCGACGGCCAGCGACCGTAAATCTCGTATTCGCGGAATTGCGCGTCGTAGAGGTTCGTCGTGGTGTCCTCGTTGTTCCCCGCGAACGATGTGTTCGCAACTCCAACGGTTCCGGCGGTTGCGTACTGCTCCCCAAACGGGGCATACGCCAAATCGTTGTACATCGTCCGACTGGTCGTCGAAGCAAACCGCGAACTCCCCAGCCAGTCTGGATGCCGGTAATACGCCAAGCCGCTCGCGGTGTACACCGCTGTTGCTCCGGCGGGCAGCGGCGCGAAGCGCCGAGTCTCCGGGCGCTCCCCGGCGCTCGGGCCGCTAACGTGCCTTCTGCCCCGTGAAGGAGCTGGTATCAGGGCCTCGGTGATACAGGCGAGCCACAATGAGCGCGAAAACGAGGACCTCTATCCCCGTAATGACCCCGTAAAGAACATCCATCCGAAACCCCCTGATTTCCTCGGTGATCTTCGCAACGACCAACCAATAGAAAGCAATGTGCGCGCCCAGAAAGGCTAACAGCAGCGCCCAGAAGCCAGGGGTCTTCCAGAGCTTCCGATACGAGGCGATCAGCAGTGCGATAAGAAGAGTACTGACCAGGAACATCTCCGCTTGCCTTCCGGTAAATGGCATGCGAAAGCTGGGGAATTCGAACACCTGCAACATGCCTGCGGCTACAAGTCCGACCGCGATTATCGTGCCCCAGAGGAGTGCTTTGCGATCCGTCTTCATTTGCAAGTGCCTGAAGCGAGACTCTGCATTTCGTGGTACCCGCTAGTCAGCTCATCGCCGATCAGTGGGAGCAATGTGGCAGCGCCAGCAGCGGTTTCAGTCAATCCCAATATGCCCCGGTACACGGAAGACTTCAGAGGATACGCGAGCCCCTGGGTGACCACGTAAGACGCTGCGCCGGCTTGGCCAGCGCTTCGGATCACGTCCTCGGGTCCGGCTCCCGGCGGGCTAGCACCCGCTGCCTGGCCCGTGGCGAGTTCATTGGCAAACTGGGCGAAGCAGCCATTGGGCTTAAACTCATTTGCGAAGTTGTTGCCAAGCGCCGAAACGAATACCTTCGTCTGCAACCACCATGTCGGCGCTTGCGGCTGCTGAGACCCTGCCGAGGAGGCGAAGGCGCCGAAGCTCAGGCCGGGCGACCAAGTTTCGTCGCTAACGGGGTTCATGAGCGTGCCGGGCGGATAATTCAGTATGTTGTCGTTGACATCGCCTGCCCCGATTGGCACCCAAGTCCCTGGTGGCGGCTCTGCGCCAGTCATGAACGGCAGCAGGCTAAACTCGTCCATCCCGCCGGCGGTGCCGCTGAGGCTGGGTTCGAGATGGATCGCGCCGCCCGGAGCGTAGTAAACGCCGTTCTGGCATACGGACGCGGGGACACCGGTCGGGCACCCTTGCGAGCTCAGCCCACTCGGGTCCGCCAGCGTTTCCGGGTTATTCAGGGCATAGGTGTACCGGTTGAGGGACTGGGGGTTGGTGAGGTCGCCGCCCAAGGGGTCCGGCGACAGCCAGCGACCGTAAGTCGAGCCATACCCGCGGTGGGGCGTCATATCGATCAGTCCGGCCAGTCGCCCTTGGGTGCCGGCAAAGTCCGCCCAACTGGAGGCGGGATAGCTCTGCCACACCACCCCAAAGGGATAAAACGCGTAGCTCGAGGCGTTCGCCCCTTGCCCCGTCTGGTCCGTCACCATGATGACCGATCCCACCCGGTCGTAATGGTAGAACAGCATCTGGTTGGGACCCGTCTCCCGATACGCCGCCACCACCCGTCCATCCAGCGGCACGTTGTCCACCGCTGCCCCCAGGCAGGCGGGCAGCGGGCAGGTGTCAGACTCGAAGCTCTCCTCCACTCCCCACGGATCATACCCGTAATCCCCAATCCATTGTCCCCCCGCCGGCCAGCATCAGGGAGATTCTAAGCCGGGAAAAGCGCGAAAGCCAGCGATTTCACAGGGGCTAGAGCTGCACAACAGATAGGTCTGGGATCGAGCGGAAGTGCCGGACGTTGGCGGTGGCAAGGCTGTAGCCCAACTCAAGCAGGTAGCGCAGACTTTGTGTTTTTTCAAAGTCTGCGGCTTTTTAGTTCGCAAACAGGCGACAAGCCGCAGAGTTTCTGGAAAGCGAAACTCTGCGCTACCCGCTCATGGATTCCCGCGTTCGCGGGAATGACGATGCTGGAATGGAACGTCTCAGTCCAATGGCGTCACCCCCGCGAAAGCGGGGGTCCATCGTTTTCGATTCCCGTGGGTGGCGCCGACATCGTCTTTGATGTCGGCGACCCGAAGGCTCATTCCGCAACCCATAGCAGGGCGCATACCCACAAGGCAATGTATGATGCCACCCGCGGGGGGCGGCACACCGGCAGGGGCGACGACATGAATGGCAATGTCGTCGCCACCCGCGGCTTTTTAGTTCGCAAACAGGCGACAAGCCGCAGAGTTTCTGGACTGCGAAACTCTGCGCTACCCGCTCTAGCGGATAAGTGGGTGCCGCTCCCAGAAGCTGAGCGGAGCGACGAGGTAAATGATCTCGCCGGGTGTCGCTTGAAACTTGTTGTGCTCCTTCGCGAACTTAGTCCGGCACTCGTTCTTCCCTACGATACCTTTCTCGACCACCTCTATGGCGTCAAAGGACTCGTGGGAACAGCCCAAGGGACTCTCGAACCAGATCACTGCAGGGATAGGGCTTGGCAACGTAAAGGCGGCTTTCCCATTCGCGTCCGAGAACACGCGAATGGTCCCCATATCATTGGCCTTCATGTAGGCACGCGTGGGGGATTTCCCTGTCGGGTCAGCTCTGAAAAGATGGATTTGCCATGGACCTCTGTATAGAGTGTAAGGCTTACCGTTCCTGGCGTCGACGAAGCGCACGGTGATGGTTGTGTGGTCGCCAGGGTGACCGAGCAGCGCCACAGCCTGGACGATTGCGACCGTTGCAAGCAGCGCCCCCAGTCTCATCGTTGGCACCCTCCAGCAATCGAGCACGTCCAGGGTACTACCCCGTTCGGGCTAGCATTTGGGTTCTGCGGGTTGATGAACAGAGACGGCAAGTAGTCGAAGACTTCGTGGAACGGAAGGAACCAGATGGCGCTGAATGCGTCGTTGTGGCACGTCGCCCCCAACGCACCGCTAGCGCAGTGAGGCGTGTTCACTGGAGGCCACAGGCTAATGAACGATCCCCCAGGGTGGGTCCCCTTATAGGGATCGCTGATTGAACCAGGGGTCGCATTAGCCGCGTTCTGCGGACCCAATCCTGTGGCGACGTTAGCAAGCAGCCCCCACCGATACACTTGTACCTGGTATGTTTGACTCGGATCCCATCCTTGGTTCTCAAGCAACGCCCAAAAGGCGTCGTAGATTTCGTTCTGTGGAAGCGCGGCGACGGCCGTTCGCCAGCTCGCGTAGTCGTCCCAGCTATCGAACGTCGTGTTCACGTACTGCCCATCGAGGTATCCCGTGAACTGCA
>JBOGKI010000387.1:0-5018 GCA_050745605.1 Terriglobia bacterium
ATCAAGTCCATCAGCCACCGCGCCTTCGGATTCCGCAGTCCGAAAACTTTCATCGCGGCCATTTATCACTGCTGCGCTCGACTGCCGCTACCTGCCGAACGCTGATTACACTTTTGGGATACGAACCAACAAAAGGATCGCGCCTATGCACGCCAAGTAAGTGAAATCTATCTCCGCTGGAGTCAGATTGAAGGGGTTCGTCATGCCGTGGCCGAAATTGTGGTTTCTAAGCGCGTTGATCGCGACGAGGAGAGCAATTATGTCCTCATTTAGAGCGTGGGTCGCCCTCAGACGGGAGACTACTTCTCCGAAGGTGCAGTTAGACCTCCCATATTTTTCCTTGGCCACTGACTCCATCGCGTCAAAAACATTGGCGCAAGCGTCGCGTTCACGGCGCGGGCGGTCGTCATAGGCGTCACGAGCCGCGTTGAAAAGTTCGCAGGCCGCCTCAAACCTTTGGTCCCTGAGTTCGGCAATTGCGGCAGTGATCTGCTCGCGGGCCGCCGCCGGAAGGACGCTGTGGAGGCGACCATCGTCGCCCAAATCCCAAGCGACGCCATAGCCCGCCAATATTTTGTTAACGCCAACTTGATAATACCCGTGCAGGCCAACGCGCTGGAACTCGTGCCACAGCCTACAAATCAGGTCGTAGACCCTCGGCCAGTCAGCGTTGGCGACGTCCCGTCCCGCTCTTTGCCTCCGCCCGCTCATTGGGTTACCAGTAGCTTGGAACCCCAAGCTCTGTTCTATGACGAGGTACAACTTGTCGTCTGCGTTTATCCGACCCAAGCTAGACTCGGCGACATGCCAGGCCAGGTCTATCAGCTCTTGGCCCATGCCTGGCGGAGCGTCCTGAATATTTCTTACGGGAGGAATCGGCCCCTCTTGCGTGGTGAAGTCTCGGATGCCTTTCATGGCGAATGTCCTCGCGTAATCGATGCGCCCGGCCTACTACCTGCCTTGCAGTCAGTGGATGACTGAAACAAGACCGGTGATGACACCCAACAGGCCCATGAGGGGCACCACTAAATCCTTCACGATGAGGGTCCAGTACTCTATGCGCTCGCGCTTCTCCCTACGAATCTGGCTCCGCAGTTCTCCCTTTGCCTTAAGGCTCAGATATACTTTATCGTTCCGGAGACCCTTCTCCCACGCCTCGCTGTCTAAAGAGTATTTAGGAATGGGTATTCCCAGACGCTCGGCCTCTTCCTGAATGCGGCTGCTCTCAAGTAAGTTGATCTTCTCATTTATAACGTCCCTTTCATGCATCGCCTCTAAGCAGAGTGTCTCCACCTCCTCAGAGTTCTTTTCCCTCTCCGCGTTTTCAATCAGTCTCCTGTATAGCTTGTTGCATTTCCTGCGCTCTCGATGGGCCTTCCATAATGCGTCAAAAATCATGGGTAGTTCCTCCTGGCTTGCGGCGCATCGACACGGCGGACGCGAACAGGCCGCCCGTGCCCTCTCAGGGCAGAACTGCCGCCTTAAAGAATTTGTCAGCCAGCTTGGGATCAAGGGTCTTCAGCTTTTCGTAAACCTTGATGACCTCCGATCGCTGGCCCTCTTCGTCAAAGGCAAGCCCCAGGTCGTACCACGCATCTGCATCGTCTGGCTTCAGAGCGGTGGCTTCCTGTTCGGCGCTGATCGACTTGTCGTATTGCTTAAGGCCCTCGTAGGCTGCGCCCAGGTTGAGCCACGCCGCCTCGTCGTCCGGCTTCAGCCAGATGGCTTCCCGGGAGGCGCTGATCGACTTGTCGTATTGTCCAAGGCGGCCTTCGGCAACGCCCAGGCGGAGCCACGCCACCTCGTCGTCCGGCTTCAGCCGGATGGCTCCCTGGTAGGCGCTGATCGCCTTGTCGTACTGAGTGAGGTCATCGTAGTCACCGCCCAGGTTGAGCCACGCCGCCTCGTCGTCCGACTTCAGCCGGATGGCTTCCTGGTTGGCGCTGATCGCCTTGTCGTACTGAGTGAGTTCATCGTAGGCAACGCCCAGGTTGAGCCACGCCACCTCGTCGTCCGACTTCAGCCGGATGGCTTCCTGCTCGGCGCTCACGGCCTTGTCGCCCAGCCCAAGTTCGAGGTAAGCAAGGCCTAGATTGTACCAAGCCTCCTCAAATTCCGGCTGCAGCCGGATGGCTTCCTGATAGGCGTTCCCAGCGACTTCGTATCGGCCAGCCTGATCGGCTTTGTACCCGGCCTCGAACCATACGAGCGCCTGGAAAGCAGGGCTGCTTTCCCCGGAAACGGGCGCGGGGCTGGCGGGCCGGCGATCCAGCGCCAGCGTCCACTCACCCGGCAGCGCGAAGTTCAGGCTTTGGCCTTCCTTGAGATAAAACGTCGTGATGCCCACCAGCCGTCCCTCAGCGTCAAAGAGGCCGCCGCCGCTTGAGCCGGGCGAGATGGCAGCGGAGGTTTGAATTACCCGGTCTTTGTCAAAATCGCGCAGGCCGGAGATGAGACCTTCGGAAATAGTCAGTTCCAAGCCTTCCGGCGCGCCAATGGCATAAACCTTTTCGCCAACGGCCAGAGTGGAAGAAGCGCGAATGTGAACGGCGGGTGCCTTGAGTCCAGCGACAGAAAGCTCTGCCAGATCGTGGTCAGGGTCAACGCCGACCAGTTTGGCGGGCCAGCTCTTTCCATCGTGTTCCACCTTGAAGCTCAGGCCGTCTTCAATCACGTGCCGGTTGGTGACCACGTGGCCGGGCGCAATCACAATGCCGCTACCGAAGACGGTGACGGCGCCTTTTGCGTCCAGCGATTCGACCACCATGACGGAAAGCGCGACGCGCTTGAAGATTTGCTGCGGAGAAAGCGCGGGAAGGGACGTCTGGGTGATCGAATGGGAGGGCGGCGAGGCGGGCTTTGGGGGCCTTTGAGCGCCCGCGCCAGCCGCGCACAGGGCAAACGCAATGGCGAAAGAGCAGACAAATCGGGACTGAGCCAGTTGCGTTTTGTAGCGGCGGTGTCCCCACCGCCGCCGTTGATTGCACGGACCGTCGGCGCTGAGGACAGCGCCGCTACAGCACGCGGGCATAGTGCAGACCCACCGCCGATGAACCCTCGGCATTACCATCCCCCTGGATAATGAAAGGTGATGGGAGGATTATATCACCCGCGCTGAGATCGCCCGAGCTGCAACACGCCAAAACGGGCAACGGGTACTCCGCTTGAAGGCCCGGCGGCTCATGGCGTGAGCGCGGCGGGAGATCAAACAGGGATCGCGTCCGCGGCAGGGTTGAAACCCTGCCCTTCCGTCCCGGGGCCAAAGGCGCTCGAATTGCGCAAGCAAGTTTGGCGTCCGGCAATTTCCTAAGCGGAGCCAGATCAGCCCGCCTGCTTGCGGCTCTCTGTTTGCGAAGTGAAGGAAGTCCTCGTCCTTACTGATGACGATTCGGCCAGTCTCACGAGCATACGTCCAGATATCGGCATCAGTGGCTGCGCCAAGGCCGACCTCCAAAACGTGGACGCAATCGCAGCCCAGCGAAATAAGGAAGCGGGATAACGCTGCGGGGAGCTGGTTGTCGATGAGGAATCTCACGAACTCGCAAGGACGATGTGATCAGCTTGGCGGGCCGCATATTCAATAGCAGCAAGAATGTCTTCCCGCTCCAGGAACGGATAGTCGGCAAGAATCTCCTCGTAAGAAGCCCCCGTCGCAAGTAAATCGAGGACGTCGGAAACGCGCATCCGCAGACTCCGGATACACGGCCGGCCGCCGCACTTGCCCTCTTCAATCGTGACCCTCTTCAACCGTTCGATGTTCACTGCAATGGAGTATATTCCCTCCCTTAGGTGATTGCAATTGGGTTACGGAGCGCGGTACTCGAGCCGGGAACCAGCCAAGCGCTCGACGACCTTCAACTGGGCTCGTGTCGCGTAAGCGAATAAGGTGCCACGTGCGCAAATGTCATTCTGAGGAGCCGAAGGCGGTCCTGAACGCAGTGAAGGAAGAATCCCGGTATTTGCTTGATTTCACAAATGCCGGGATGCTTCGCGGAGTTTACCGTGAGCCTCTTCGCTCCGCTCCGAGCGATTCGAAGAGGAGCGAATCGGCTCAGCATGACATGCCCGACGCCTGTGCCACCAATTTCGGTAACGCGACACTCGTGGTAAGGAAGCGCAGACCTTCGCTTCCCAGAAGGTCCGCGGCTTTTCGTTCGCGATCCACCGACAAGCCGCGGACCTCGAAAAACGGAGGTCCGCGCTACGTCACTTTACGCCGCCATTTGGCGAGGTAAACTCGCCGCTACAAAATCAAACTGAGACACTACCAAACCGTGGGTTCGGGTAACACCCACCAACGCGGTCACGCAAACTGGTTCAAGTCGATGTGGGATCCCCAGTGCATATCCATGTTCAGCAGCTCGTCCCAAGTGACTTCATGGCCCTGGTAGGCGGCGGTGCGGCCCAGCATGGCGCTCAAGGCGGATTCAACGCCCAGGGCGGCCTGATTGTGGAACTTGCCGCTGATGATGCTGTTCACGAACGACTTCTGCTTTTCGGAGTCGGCATCGGCCAGATTGTCATGGAAGGCGCCGGTGGCGGAGAAGCTTTTCGATTCCTTCTGCTCCGGGGACTGCTGGGTGTTCCAGCTCCAGGGTTCATCGCCATAGATAGCAACCGGACCTGAATAGTGCGATTCGGAAACGCCTTTGCTCCCGAAGAATCTTTCATTCACGTCCCACCAGCCCTTATCGAACTGCGTCGAATTGAGGGTGAGATGAATGCTGTTGGGGTATTCAAAGACCACGTTGTAGTGTCCCCAGGCGTCGCCGGAATCAGTTCGATAGGCTCGGCCGCCTTGGGCCGCGGCTTTCACGGGATGGCCTTGCAGGATCCAGTTGCAGGTATCGACCACGTGGATGTTCTGCTCCACGATGATGTCGCCGGAGAGAACCCGGTCATAAACCCAATTGCGAAGCCGAACTTCAACCGGCGAGGCGCCCGGCCAGGTGGGCCGGTCAATGGGAGTGGCGTAGTAATAGGCCTCGCCGCAGGCGATGGAACCCAGTGCTCCGGCG
>JBOGKI010000388.1:0-5003 GCA_050745605.1 Terriglobia bacterium
CCGGTCATCCCCCAGCAGCCCGGCAAACGTCGGGTCTTCCGTGCTCGGCCCCTGCCACAACTCCCCCGTCGGACTGAACATCTGGTCCGTCACCACCCCGCCGCTCTGATCCGTCACCATCGTCGCCGACCCCAGCGCATCGGCGTGTTCCAGCCGCGTCACGTCCTGGCCGTTATCGTCGTCGTTGTAGTAGGCGAACGTCCGGCGCCCCATACGCCGAAAGGGACACCACAAAATCACTAAGCGGTAATGGAAAAATTAATAGCGCCGCATCACTGAAATGTCAAGCGAACAATGCTCGGATACTCGGAGCCCGGTGATGCCGATCACTGTTTAGATCGATTCTGATCGCCGTCGTCTGGCTGGCCGTTGGCCTAAGCGAGAGGATTCCGAATTGCAGCACACGGTTCACGCTTAGCACCGGTTTGTGACCGATTGCGGAGGATGGGCATGGAGCTTCATGCGGTTCTGCGTCTGTGCAACCTTGCAACAACTAGCTTGCGCCGCGGCCCAAGAGCACTACGGGGATCGTCTTAAGGATGATCTTCCAATCCAGCCCAGGCGACCAATGATCGATGTATTCCAGGTCAAGCTCCATCCACCGCTGAAAGTTGAGATGGCTGCGTCCTTCCAGGGCCCAAAGGCAGGTGAGGCCGGGCTGCATGCGGAGGCGGCGGCGCTGCCAACGCTCGTATTTTTCCACCTCTTCGGGCAGCGGCGGACGCGGCCCGACGAATGACATGTCCCCCTTCAAGACGTTAAAAAGCTGAGGCAGCTCGTCCAGGCTGAGCTTGCGCATGAGGCGTCCGGTCCGGGTACACCTGGGATCGTTCTTGATTTTGAAGATAGGACCGTCCTTTTCGTTCAGGCTTTCCAGCTTGGCTCGCAACTTGTCCGCGCCCACGATCATGGACCGGAACTTATACAGAGTGAATTTACGTCCACCCAGTCCGCAGCGAGTCTGCCGGAAAAGGACCGGACCGCCATCCGTCAGCTTGATGAGAAGAGAAAGAACCAGGAGGGCCGGGGACAAAATCACCACCATGAACGCGGCCATCGCAAAGTCTACGATGCGCTTCGCCAGCATCAGGAACCGGTTTTCCGGCGTGGTGGAGAACGTGAGCAGCGCCATATCGCTCAGATGTTCGAGGTAGACCTTGGAAATCAGGTGAGGGAAGAAACTAAGCAGGAGCCGGGTCCTCACGCCCTCTTCTTCGCACAGCAGGAAAGTGTCTGAGAGTTTTTCCACATCGTCTTTGCCGACGGCGAAGATCACCTCGTCGATCACATGGCGGCGCAGAAGCTCAGGAATGTCGCCGAGGTCCCAGACCGGATAACTCCGGCGCAGCCGGGTTTGGTCCACCTCCGGGCGGGAACCGTTAATTGGCAAGACGGCGAAGCCGGCTAATTTCACGCCGCGAACCTCATTGGCCTCGACGGCCGCGGCAATGGCCACCGTCTGTGGAGTATTTCCCACCAGGAGAAAATGCCGATAGCCGCCAATGGCACGATGTAGAGGCTCATTCCATCGGGCGGTCAAGACTCGCAGCCCAACCATGCCGGCCAGGTCAAAGACCACAAAGATGCAAAGCAGGGAGCGGCTGAGATACTCATAGTGGATCGCAAAGGTTGCTGCGAAAAGCAGCAGGGTGGAGAAAACCGAGATTTTGATAATCAGCGGGATAACACGCAGCAGGCGGACTTCGAGGGCCCGGGTGTACAGTCCGTCGGCCCACGCGACGGTGAGCCAGATGAACAAGATTAGAGGGAGAATCCAGATATAGTTGTAGATCGGGAACAGACCGCGAATCCAAGGGAGGTGGGCGCGGACCGCCTGAGCCGCCCAGAAGCTGGCAACGGCAATCAGACCATCCAGCGCTACGTAGAGCGCTCCAAGCAGCCGGTTCTCACTGGAAAACATTTGGATGTTCCTGGTCAAGCAAGGTATAATCCCCGCTATCATAACAGACCTTGGTCCAGATTAATCCTTTAAAATGAGGGTTTACGAGGGTGCTATTCACCAAAGACATATCAGGGAAAGCGTGTCGTTTCACAGGCGATGGCCCCTTGCGATAAGCCTCGAACCGGAGAGCCGAAGTGACAGCAGCGGCTCGGCGTGATAGCTTCAAGAAGGAAAGCTATGGCGTCAAATGAATCCCCGAAGGGTCGGATGCGTGCCGTACGAACAGGCTGGATTGGCGTTGCCCTTCTGGCGGCGATCCTGGCTCAAAGTGGTCCGGCAGTGGCCCAGCGAGATTTCGCTCTGCAAAGGCGCACTCCTTTGCGAGAGGCGCCATTTTCGACTCCCGGCTTTCGTTTTGCTGTGCCGACCCGTCTCGGTTCTACCCTGAGGGGGGGCAAAATATCTCGAGATTCAGACCTGCCCCCGGGATCTCCCACGCTTTATGCGTTCCAAGGAACACAGCCGCCGCAACCTGGGCCCGACAAAGGAAGCACACGCCGCTCCCGCATGGCCCTGATGCAAGTGCTGACGGAAGGCAATCTGCCAAGACTCGGACCTTCCACTGCGCCAGTTACTATGGTGGTCTTCTCTGATTTCGAATGCCCGTACTGCCGCAAGCTAGTGGACATCCTGCAGCAGACAATCCTGCCCGCTGAAGGGAAGCAGGTTCAGGTTGTTTACCGCTTTTTCCCGCTCCGCAACCATCCCTGGGCGCTCACCGCGGCGGAGGAAGCCGGATGTGCGGCCATGCAGGGGAATGACGAGTTCTGGGCGCTTCACAATAAGATTTTTGAGAGCCAGAGGACCATTAACCGGGACAACGCCGAGTCCCGTATTCTGGAACTCGCGAGGTCAGTTCCCGGAATGAACTTCACCGCCTTTCACTCGTGCGTCGAAAAACAAGCCTCGCTAAAGAACGTTCTGCGCGACGTGAGCCTGGGCAATATGGCAAGCATCTATGCAACGCCCACGCTTTTCGTGAACGGCTGGCGGCTGGACGGTGTGGCGAATGCCGATGAGCTCAAGGAAGTCATCGCCTATGCCTCTCAGGACTCTCATCTGGATGCCGCGGCTCCGGAATCCGGAGCGAAGAGCGGCGCATCGAAATGAAACCTGATGTTCCGGGTGGCTGCAGCTTCCGATCCCGGCCTACTGATCTTATTTTTAAATTCCATGCTCTGGCTTCATCTTTTCTGGGTCTTGGGCGGCCTCCTGTTGCTCCAGAGCGCCTGGTCCCTCATTGATGGCTATAAGTTTCTCGATTACCTCCGGCGGAGCCAGGCCTCGCCGCTGAGCTCATACCGTCCGGCCGCTGCCCTGATCGTCCCCTGTAAGGGGTTGGACATCGGGTTTGAGCAAAATCTTGCGGCGTACTTGGCGCAGGACTACCCGGACTACGGCGTGATTTTTGTGGTGTGCTCTGAAGATGACGCGGCGTTTCCAATCCTGCGGAGAACGGTTGCCCATCAAAAGCGGTCGCGCCCTGCCGGGCCAAAAGAAATTTCTGTGGTAGTGGCTGGAATTAACGAATTCAACGGCGAAAAAGTGCACAACCTGCTGGCGGGGTTGGAAGAAGTGAATCCTGGAGCGCAGGTCCTGGCGTTTGCAGATTCGGATGCGCGCCCGCACCCCGGCTGGCTCGAGGCGCTCATTTCTCCGCTGTCCGATCCGGCGGTCACGGTGAGCTCAGGATTTCGCTGGTATCTGCCGGCACGGAGTTTTGCTTCCCAGTTGCAGGCGGCATGGGATTCTGCGATTGCCACCATGCTCGGCGACCACCAGCGAAACATTCCCTGGGGCGGGAGCATGGCGGTCCGCGTCGAGGACTTCCGCCGCATGAAGGTTGCGGAGAAGTATTGGCAAGGCACCGTGAGCGATGACTATGGTGTGGCTCAAGCGGTGCGCGACGCCAAGGGCTCAATCCGCTTTGAGCCTCGCTGCCTTGTCCCCACGGAATCAGACACCCAGCTCGCCAGCGTCCTGCGATGGACCAACCGCCAGATTATCCTCACCCGTGTTTACGCGCCGAGACTGTGGTGTTTGGGTATGGCTTCCTTCGGGCTCTACGCTGTCGGCATGCTCACCGGCGCCGCAGCACTTGTTTCGCCTGGTTTGATGGTCACCGCCAGGATACAAGCCGCAGTGCTCCTGGCCGCCATCCTGGCTCTGGGCCTGGCAAAAGGGCGATTACGCCTGATCGCGGCGCATCAGGCTTTCCCACAGCATCGAGAGCGCCTTCGGCGCTACGGCGCGTGCTATTGGCAATTGACGCTCGTGACCCCGTGGGTGATGTTCTGGAACTTCAGCATTGCCGCATTTGCCCGCC
Organism: Terriglobia bacterium; assembly: GCA_050745605.1. Taxonomy (GTDB): domain Bacteria; phylum Acidobacteriota; class Terriglobia; order UBA7540; family UBA7540; genus CALCEB01. The sequence goes on from JBOGKI010000388.1 coordinate 4,290, forward strand.
GCATTGAATGGCGCGGCACGGTCTACGATCTGAAGTCCCGAACCGAGGTTTCAATACTCCACCGCTCTGCACCCTGAGTGCACGCGGCCCTCAACGGGGTGGGCGCGGGGGCTTTCCCGGGTGGCGGGAAATGTAACGGGCGGGGTTGAGGTTGCGCTTCTTCGGAGGCGATGCCATCGGCGGCTCCTCCGGTGGGTCGGGAGTTGACGCTTTGCTCATCACTTGGTCAAACAGAGTGGCGCGGGAATCGGTTTTCTTTTTTCCCCCTTGCCCGCGCCGGAAAGGATGCTCGCTAAGGCAGGTCTGACAAATGACCTTCGCCACGTTTCCTTCCACCATACTGGCGATGGCGTGGTTCAGCAGCAACTTGCACCGCGGGCAATAATCGTCGATCAGATCACCAAGCCTTCTTGTGTTTTCTGCCATATCGGACCTTATGCCGCCTCGCTTGATCCCGCTTCCCCTGAGGCGAATTATACCCCGCCAGGACGGTAATGCAATCGCCGACCGCAAATGTGATAGTGGGTCAGTTTGGTTTCTGTAGCGGCGGTCTATGACCGCCGTTGTTGATTCCACATCGTTTTCGGCGCTCATAGAGCGCCGCTACAGCAAACTGCACCACTACCGCAAATGTAGGCCGCTGCGCTATTCCGCGGCGTTCGGCGGTCGGCCTCGGATAAGATGGTGGCGCTTCCCATCAATGGGTGATGGATC
>JBOGKI010000389.1:0-4974 GCA_050745605.1 Terriglobia bacterium
GCTTAACGTGGTGAGGGCGTGCGAGACGGCCATCGACCTGGCCAACCACGTCATCCGAGTCCACAAACTGGGGATACCGGTATCCAGCGCCGATAGCTTTGAATTGCTCAAAGCGGAACGAGTCATCGATAGCCGGCTGGCGGAGCGTATGAGGAAAATGGTGGGTTTTCGCAACACGGTTGTCCATCAGTACACGAAGGTAGACATCTCGATCGTCGAAGCCGTCATCGTCACCGAATTGGATGAACTGCTGGCGTTTGCGGACAAGATCCGGGAGTACGTGAATGGCTCTTCATCCTGAATTTCCAGCATCGCCTTACGCCATCCTGGACCCGGCGGTGCGCTGGTTCCCGGCGGATGAATTCTTGCGCGAAGCCAGCATGGAAAGGCTGATGCCGCAGCTGGTGCCGGAACTGCGCCGGAAGGTGAAGGAATGGCGCGACAGCGGCTACGCGGGAGCGGCGGGCACGAGCCGTAGCTTGCTCAACTGGTGGTCCAACACACCGCACCTGCTGCCCCAGGGCCGATGGCACGATGGCCGAGTTCCAGTATTACCTTGCCCAGCGCGAGGCGTTGGGGCTGGTAGCGCGGACCGCCGTTCTTGAGGTCCGCGGCACTTAATCCGATGGTCGCAGCCCCGGTGCGGTATTGGAGCGTCGCGTCGCGGCTCTGTCGCCCTTTACTTTTTGCTGGCGCTCGCCTTCTGCCGGGCTGGCTGGCGCATCCATGCCGCCGTTCGGCATGTGTGCCGCGGTGGGGACCGGCTCCGTCGGCTCGTGGTGCGATTCCAGCGCGGTCTGGGCCCCCACTCCCCACTTTCGCGGGAACAAGCTCGGCGGGGGCGACATCTGCATATTGGGGGGCGACCTTACCGCTTAATGGAAAGTGTCTCACCTGTCTCACCGAGCGGATTGCCGCGTGCTATGCTGCGAAGTTATGGGAGCGAGTCTGGCAGCCGCTGGAGAAGGGTGTCCCTGGGTCGCCGCCGGCGCGGGGACGATATCCACATGTTATGTGATCCCAAAACCCTGGATCGCCGTCATTCCCGCCAAGGTGGATGGGCAGGAAACTGTTCCGTGTGGCCTTCCACTACAAGCTGCAGCAAAAAGGATTGTTTAAGCAAACCCATAAGTTTATGAAAACAAAACGAAATAACAAGAACAAACCCATTCAAAGCCAAAAACAAACCTACCGCAATACAATCAAGCCATTTAATATCAAATGGTTACAAGAATTTCATGAACAAACGTTCGCATCTAGCAGAAAACAAATTAGCTATTTGATTCTTTGAAGTGGCTTCGCATTTTTGGACCTCAAAACGCCCAAAGCAAACCCATTCTCTCGCATGGCTAACAACTCCTGTATTTTCATGTAGATTGATATGATCGTGTTGCCAGGCTAGATGCAGGCAATTGAAAACACAAGGGTTGTTTGAGCGCCCCGAGGCGTCCACTACACGCCAGATTGGAGCACCCGCAGACATCGCCAAGAGCACGACGTGTGTGCCGCCTTCCGGCTTCAGCCGGGACCTTCATCTGATCGAACCGGCCGGTAGAATCGCGCCAGGCGCTCGGGCGGAACTCCGGCGAGATACAGTCCTTGAATCCAGACCCAGCTCCCCATCGTCCGAAGCAAGCCCGAGCGGCGCCAGCGCCGGTCCGAGATCCAGATCGGCTCATCGAGCAGCGCCAATCGTCCTGCCCTTCGCAGGCGCCGTACGAACTCGTAATCTTCGAGGATCGGCCACGGCTTGTAACCCCCCAGCGACTCAAAGACCGACCGGCGGCAAAAGATGCCGGTATCGCCATAGAAGATTCCGCAGCGTCTTCTCCAGCGGTTGATCCGCGTAAAGGCGCGCGCTGCCAGTGTTCCGCCTTCGTACCGGGCATCAAAGTTGCCGCCGACAGTAGAAGGATTTCGCATCGCGCTGCGGACCGCCTCGAACGCTCCCGGCCCGAGCCGCACGTCCGCGTGGAGGAAGAGGAGGACGTCGCCGGAGGATTCCCGCGCTCCGGCATTCATTTGCAGGGCGCGGCATGCGGGCTGGCGGAGCACGCGCGTCTGCCTCGCCGCGATTTCAGCAGTACAGTCCGCAGAGTGGCCGTCCACCACGATGACCTCGCCGGGCTCGAGGCGCCGAAGACAACTCAGCGTCCTGCCGATGATCGCTTCCTCGTTATAAGTGGGGATGACAATTGAAATGGCAGGCGAAATGGCAGGCGGTCTCACCATGATGGGCCGTAAGGCATGGAGACGGCTATCCGGCCGCGACCTGATCCGCTCGGGCCACGGGCTTGCGGGCAGATACCAAGGTCACACAGATCAGGGCATCGATCAACCAGCCCGCGGCCAATAGCCCGAAAGCAAGCTTAAAGCTGCCGGTGCGCTGGTTCAGGTAGCCCACCAGCAGGGGACCAAAGAATCCCCCGAGGTTGCCTACGGAGTTGATCAGTCCCATGGCCGCGCCGGCCACATCTTTGGGAAGCGTCTCCGATGGGATCGCCCAGAACGGGCCAAGGAAGCCGTAGGAACCGGCTCCAACCAGCGCCACGAGCAAATAGGAAAGGACGCCGGGCTTTGAACTTGCCAACACTCCCGCCAGCATGAACAGGCCGCCCCAGCCGAGCGCCACCGCGACATGACCGCGGCGTTCCAAATGGCCATCCGAATGGTTGGAGAAAATCACCATTCCCAGGATAGCGATGAGATAAGGGAAGGCGAACAACAGCCCCGTATGGAAACTCGTGACCCGGGCAGCGTGCTCGATCGCTGTCGGCAGCCAGAACAGCAATCCATAGTTGCCCGTGGTATTGAGGAAGTAGACCAGGACCAGCACCAACACTTTGGGATGAAACAGAGCGCGCAGGAAAGAGAGGGCCGATCGCCGCGAGGCGGACTCCGCGGCTTCAAGGGCCACCGCCTCGGCATTCAGCGTGGTTTCGAGGTACTGGCGCTCCTCCCGTGAGATCCAGCGGGCCTGGCGGGGATAATCATTCACTTGCCACAGCCAGAGGGCAAGCCAGATGATGGGGAACAAGCCTTCCGAGATCAGCAGCACCCGCCAATTCCATCGCCCCAGAATCCAGCCCGACAGCGGCGAGGAGAGTACCACGGCCACGGGCAGACAGAGCATCCAGTAGGCGTTGGCGCGGGCGCGCTCGCCGCGAGGGAACCAGTTGGCCAGCAGGACCAGCGTGGCCGGCCACACGCCGCCCTCCGCCACGCCCAATATCAAACGCATCGCCAGAAACTGATGGCCGGTGTGGACAAAGCCGGTGGCAACCGAGCACAGTCCCCAAGCCACCAGTAGGATGCTGATGAATTTCTTTGCGCTCCAGCGGTGAGCCAGATACCCGCCGGGGACTTGCAACACCAAATATCCCCAGAAGAAAATCCCTGCCGCCAGTCCCGCCTGCGTGGGGTTCATGTGCAAATCCCGGGTCATGGAAGGCAGCGCCAGGGAGACGTTGGTGCGGTCAATAAAAGCGATGGTATACATCACGAAGGCGACAGGGATAATGCGCAGCCATCGGCGATGGATCATGGTTGAATACCGGAACTTTGGAAACCGCTGCCCGTATTACTGTGTTAAGTAGTGTCGTGACAAATTCGTTCGACTCGGGCGGGTCTCCGGCACTGGGCCAGCGGCGAGATCACCGTCTCTTCCCCCGGCAGGTCTCCCTGATTCACGCCCCTGGCCTTCCGCCCCTTCCGTCTCCAACCACTGGCGTGTCCCCGCTCCGCCTTCGCACGCCTTGCGCATCGGTCCGAACAGGCCACCCTTGGACTCGGGGCTTGGGCTCCGCTCGTTATCTGCAGGCTCGCCGTGCCCGCGTCAGCCGTATCGAGTTTGTTATCCCAGGGACGGGTCGCTCACCTCCTGCTGCTCTTCCACCCCGTCTTGCGACGACGCAGTTGCCGGCGGGTTACAGATCGGCGTTGGATACATCTGGAGACGCGTCCCGCACCGTTCCGGTGATCGAGCTCGTCACTGCTTGTCCGAAAGTCAGCGCCGCAATGGACATCGATGCGAGCAACAGAGTCAAGCGTGTAATGCGGGGTTTCATTTCAGCTCCTCCATCTCTTCAGCAAGGCATCCGCCGCGTGTTGCGTTCGGAAAATATGTGTACGTGTACCGCCGTTCAGGGCGGCGCTAAAATCTGGCAATACCTGTCGAGCGGGTAAGCGCCTTTTCTGAACGCCATATTAGCCGACAACTCTGCCGGTAGAATGCGATTCCGAGTTAGCGACAACAGCCGACCTGACTATCCAAAAAAGACATCAACTCTTTCGGTCAAGATTAGATCATATAATCATACCTGCGAACCAACGAAACAAGCCTGAATGTCCTTTATTCTCAATAAACCTGTGATGGCTCATACGTATCGGTGGGTGACAAGAATTCCGGCGAATTGAAAGGTCGCAAAAACCTCTTCCCGTTTGGGTTCCATCGCGTTAGAATCGGCGACCTCGAATGCTTTCGGAGAGAATGTCGCATGGTTCGTCGGGGACAATGGATGCTTCGCTTGGCGGTGATGGCGGTGGCACTTGCCGGCCTGGCCCTGCCTGCTGGCGTTCTGGCTCAGCAAGGAGCTCAGCCGCCCTCTCAGCAGCCGGCTCCTGAAATCAATCCTGCCTGGCTGAAGGGCCTGAAGTGGCGGTTGATTGGACCCTTTCGGGGCGGCCGCTCGATTGCCGTAGCGGGCATCGCCGGAAATCCCGAGGTCTATTACTTCGGCGCCGTGAGTGGCGGGGTGTGGAAGACGACGGACGGCGGGGTGAACTGGACGCCGCTGTTTGACAAAGAACCGGTCTCTTCCATCGGGGCAATTGCCGTGGCCCCGTCGGATCCCAACGTGATCTACGTGGGGACGGGCGAGGCTTGCATCCGCGGCGACATCTCGCATGGCGATGGCGTCTACAAGTCGGTGGATGGCGGCAAGACGTGGAAGAACATCGGGCTGCAGGACACGC
>JBOGKI010000390.1:0-4953 GCA_050745605.1 Terriglobia bacterium
CCATCATGCTGAGCTATGGCTGGCGCGCATCGTTTCATGTCTGCGCGGTCCTGGGCTTGGTTGGCGGCCTGGTCTGGTATGGGCTGGCCCGCAACCAGCCTCGGCAACATCCGCGCGTGAGCCGCGCTGAGCTCGAATTGATCGAGACCGGAATTGAAGGCAGGGACGTGGCCAAAGCGCCGCGGCTGCCGTGGCCGGTAATTTTGAGCAGCAAGGATGCGTGGGGCATCACGCTGAGCTATTTCTGCTACGGTTACGTCGCCTACATTTTCTTCTCCTGGTTCTTCATCTATCTGACGACGGTGCGCGGGCTCAACCTGAAGTCAGGATCGTATTACGCCATGTTACCCTTCATCGCCATGTCAGTCTGCTCGGCGATGGGGGGGTTGATCAGCGATGCCGTGAGCCGGCGATTCGGCAGGCGATGGGGCCGTTGTGGCGTGGCCTTCTTCGGTCTGAGCTTGGCCACCGTCTTTGTGGCTTTGGGATCCACGGCTCACAGCGCCAGAATGGGCAGTGTAATTCTGGCGGGGGGCGCCGGGGCGCTTTACCTTTCCCAGAGCTCTTATTGGTCTGTATCTGCTGACTTGGGCGGTAGCTCGGCCGGCACGGTTTCCGGCGTCATGAACATGGGCGCGCAGATGGGAAGCGCTATCACCGCGGCGTTCACGCCCATGATCGCCGGCCACATAGGATGGACAGCTTCCTTTCTTGTAGCAGCAGGCTTCTGCGCCCTGGGGGCGTTGGCATGGCTCATGGTGAATCCGGACAACCGGTTAAAAGCGCCTGATCCCGTATCGGGATGGAAAAGGAGGTAAACCGCTTGACAGCGGCCGGCGTGAAGCATAGTATTGCGGTCTCACATTGGTTCAACCACTTGAGGGCAACGGTCTTCTCTTATGAAAGCCGGAATCAACTTGCTGTTGTGGACTGACAAGCCTTCAGCTCAGCATCTCCCTTTGCTGGGTCAAATCCAACGTTGGGGCTTTGATGGTGTCGAATTTCCGGTGCTGGCCATGGAACCCAAGGACGTTCAGATCTTGGGGCGCCGGTGCGATGAGCTGGGCTTGAAGCGAACTTGCATCGCCGCATTGACCGCGGAATCTGCCGATCCCACTCATCCGGACCGGGCGCTTCGCGAGGCCGCTTTAGTCGAGCTCAAGAAATGCATCGACAAAACGCAAGAAATAGGCGCCGACATCCTGGTGGGCCCTTTCCACCAGGGACTTGGCAGATTTACCGGGAAGGGACCGACCGACGAAGACTTACAGCGTTCGGCAGAAGTGATTCGCAAAGCCGCGGAATACGCCGCCACGGCGCATATTGATCTCGCCATCGAGCCGCTGAACCGGTTTGAGATGTTTCTCACCAATACCGTCGATGCGGCCGCGCAATTTGTGACCCGCGTCGGGATCCCCAACGTGGGGATCCTGGCTGATACCCACCACGCCAACATTGAGGAAGAAAACCCTGCTGAATCCTGGAGACGGGTCATCAGGCAGATCAAACATGTTCATATCTCGGAGAACCACCGCGGAATCCCCGGAAGCGGACAGGCTTGTACGGCTGGAATTTTTCAAATGCTGCGCGAGACCGGCTACGACCGTTGGCTCACCATCGAAGCGTTCGGTCTGCAGGTGCCCGGACTGATTCAACCCCTGCACTTGTGGCGTCCGCTGTTTGACAAGGAAGAAGATGTTGCGGTGTTGGGACTAAAGCATATTCGGGAAGGGTGGGCGAATGCGCAGGCCCACCCTGCCTGAGCTTCCACAGTTGCTGAGGGCCGACGCGAGGTCCGGTGAGTACGGAGGGATCAAAACAAACATGGGACTGCGAATGCTTCCTCAAAAACCCGGCCTGTTCATTTTTCTCTTCATGGGTGCGCTCCTGTGCAGTTTGCCGTTGAAGAGCGCCGGGGTGGTGTACAAGGGCACGAAGGGACCGGGCGTGGGCAAGCACATCGTTCTGGTGGCCGGCGACGATGAATATCACTCCGAAGAAGAGTTCCCGCAACTGGCGAAGATCCTCGCGACGCGGCATGGGTTCACTTGCACCGTCTTATTCTCGATCAACCCGGCGGACGGCACCATCGACCCTCATGCCACACGGAACATTCCGGGTCTGGAGGCATTGCAGAACGCGGATCTGTTGATTATCTTCACGCGATTTCGCGACTTGCCGGACGATCAGATGAAGTACCTCGTGGATTACATCGAGTCAGGCCGCCCCATCATTGGCATCCGTACCGCAACCCATGCATTCGACCTCAAGACCAGCAAGACTTACGCACGGTATTCATGGAACAGCCAAATTTACGGATGGGAAGGCGGCTTCGGCCGCCGTGTTTTTGGGACGACCTGGGTGGCGCATCATGCCCACCACGGCCATCAAAGCACTCGGGGCATCATCGCCAAGGGGGAAGAGCATAACCCGATTCTGCGGGGAATCAAGAATGGCGCCATCTGGGTGCCCACCGACGTTTACGCCATACAGATGCTCCCCGGCACAGCCCAGCCCTTGATCCTGGGCGAAGTGCTCACCGGGATGCATCCGAATGACCCACCCGTCCAGGGCAACCTGAACGATCCCATGATCCCGGTTGCTTGGACCAATCGCTTTACCGGGACGCAAGGCAAAACGGCTCGTGTTTTTGCGACTACGATGGGCGCTGCCGATGATTTTGAGAACGAAGCGCTACGCCGGCTCCTGGTAAATGCCACCTACTGGACTCTCGGACTCAAGGTTCCCCGGAAAGCAGACGTCCGCTTGGTGGGGGAATATCATCCACATTCGTTCCTCTCGCGCGAGTATACCCACGGAGTGAAGCCATCCGATCTGGCCAACTGAATTTTTCTCGAATTCTCGGATCTTTGGCCGGGATTTCTCACCTGCTGCGGTGTTGTAACGGTTAAAACCCAGCCCTTCCCTGCACCTGCTGAGAAATTCAGATTAGTGGTCAAGCAGCCATTTCAGCACCCGCGGATTGAAATCCTCGAGACGCTCCCAGTGAAAGGCGTGGCCTGCGCCTTCGTAGAGATGAAGATCGCAGTGCGGGATTCGAGCCACAATCTCCTCCGCCATCCAGACCGGCGTGAAGATGTCGCTCCGCCCGCCCACCACCAGGCACGGACAGCGGATGTTTGAGAGTGACTCCAGGGCGTTGTGCTCCACGCAGGCAGCGGCCTGCGCCTCAAGGCCGTGGAGCGGTTGCGGATTGGGATCGACCGCGGCTTGGCGGCGGGCGTTGATCAACTCGCCGTGGAGGGCGGCGTCATCCCAGGATGGCTTGGCGTAGATGAGCAGTTGGACAAACGTCGCGAATTCCTCGGGCCGCAACCGGGCCTTGCAATCGACGAGATGTTGGAACACGTCTCGCGCGTACCGGTCACATCGCGCCCACGGGCACATCAGCACCATGCTGCGGACGCGCTCGGGATGCCGCAGGACAAGCTGCTGGGCGATGATGCTTCCCATCGAACAACCCACCACGCGGGCCTGGGTGATGCCCAACCTGTCCATCAGGCCGGCGTAATCGTCAGCCATCATGGCGCTGGTGTACGGCCCCGGCGGCGTACCGCTGCAACCCACGCCGCGATTGTCAGGCGCGATGCAGCGAAACTGGTTCTGCCAAAACGCCGAGTGTTTTTCCCACGCCGCGCCACGCGCCGTGATGCCCATGATCAGGATCAGCGGGTCCCCGGCTCCGCATTCCTCGTAATACATTCGGATTCCATTCGTCTCGACATAGGGCATGTTGGTTCTCCGGCTATAATTGGGGCAATAGCTTCGTGTGGACCCACTCTCCATCCCGCAAAGAGACGCCGTCAGGGTCGTCCACCGCTTCCGGGCCTTCGTCTTCGCAGATGATCCATCCCGCGTAGCCGCGATCGCGCAGCCATCGTGTGATTCCGGCGAAGTCAATCTTCCCCTCGCCCATCAGGCAAAACTCCGGCTCGCCGTCCCAATCCTTGTAGTGGACGTGGTTGATGAGTTCAGCGTATTGCTTGATGACGCTCAGAGGATCCATGCCGCCATTGATGATATGTCCAACGTCCGGAGTCCATCCGATGACGCTGCGGTCGAGGCCGTTGAGCAAGACTTCATAATCCTCACGAGTGCGCGCGATCGAGGCATGGGGCGAGTTGGGATGGAAACTGCAAGTGATGCCCCGCCCGGCCGCGCGTCGCGCCACAGAGTTGAGATTGTGGACCAGGCGCTTCCGCCGCTCTTCGAGATCGGCACGGCCGGTCGGTTTCTGCACGACGCCCAAGACGGCGCCGGGAAATCGCGCCAGAAGGTCCATGGTGGCGTCGGCTTCTCGCCGCTCCTGGTCAGTTTCACCGTCGCGATTCCAGTCCAAGACCAGGGAGATGCCCGCGAGCTCGATCCCATGCGAGTTCAAGGCTTCGGCCAGTCGAGCCGGATCGGTCAGATCACCCATCCAGAAATGCAGAGGCTCAATACCGCGGAAACCCGCTTGGGCCACGACCTCAATCATGTGGCGCAATTGGTTGGCATGGGCCCGGCCATCTTCCTTCATGAACCAGGTGTAAACTTCAGAGCCAAACCGAAAGGGGAGAGGGGCAGGGGACATAGGGACTCCTTGGCTTTCCGCAAACTCTTATCTCAATATTCAGCCGGGCCGTCGAGCGCCAAGATTCCACACCCCGACGCCGCTGCAAAGCGGGGAGCGCCGCATCTATTGAAAAATAAAGGCTGGCGGTCACATACCGCCGCTACAGCCGCAGTTGTCAAACAGACTCTTGCGCCTACGCGGTGGCGGGCGGGCGCGCATACCGATGGGCCATGCTTTCCAAAAATCTCTTGGCGTCCGCGGTTACTTCCCACGCATTCGGCCAGAAGCAAAGATCAATCGTCCACCAGTTTGTAGGGCATCCGCAGCGAAGGATTTCCGGGATCAAGGCATCGAAGTCGAGGACACCTTTGCCAAAA
>JBOGKI010000391.1:0-4952 GCA_050745605.1 Terriglobia bacterium
ATCAAGCGCGAGGTCCGAATCGGCCTCGGCGGCAAGCCCTTCTCTCTTTACCGCTTCGACTTGAGTGTGGTGGAGGATGCAGTCCCGGGCACGGGGGAATCTTTGTATTTCAGGTTTGCCCGGCTTGTGCTGCGTTACAGCGGGTCAGAGCTGCCCCAGCTTTGGAATGTTCTGAAGGGGGACATGAGCCTGGTGGGACCGCGCCCGGAGAGTCCCGAGCGAGTCCGCCATTACTCCGTCTGGCACCAACGGCGCCTGCAACTGAAGCCGGGAATCACCGGCTTGGCTCAGGTCAAGGGACTCAGGGGTCCTGACTCCTCGGATCTAAAGACCAAGTATGATCTTGAGTACGCCGCCAACTATTCGCCCATCATCGACTTGGCCCTGGTTTTGGCCACCACCAACACGTTGATCGCCCGCCGCCGGTACGGAAATGGTGATTCCTCGCCGGCCCTGGCTTCACAAGGCGGCCAGACGGCAAGAATGCCCTAATTCCCTTTCGCGAAAGCAGATTGAAGAATGCTCATCGTGCGGACGCCCGTTCGGATCAGTTTTGCCGGTGGCGGAACGGATTTTCCCTCGTATTTTGAACGGTACGGCGGCCTGGTCCTGGGCACGAGTATTGACAAATACGTTTACTGCGTTCTGACGGAGCGCGACGACGGCAAGACGCAGGTGATTTCCTCCGACCTGAGAACGCTTGAATCATGTGAGCACATCGAAAAGATGGAGTTCAGGGGATTGGACCTCGAGATTCCCTTCGCCGTCCTTAAGCATCTTCATTGCAACGTGGGCATCAACCTTTTTCTGGCTTCTGAGGTGCCTCCGGGAACGGGCTTGGGCTCGTCCGCGGCGGTCTGCGTGGGTCTTCTGAAAACCGTCAGTGTTTATCTGGGGCTTGACCTGCCGGATCCGGAGATCGCGGAACAGGCGTTTTACATTGCGCGGGACATCCTCCACAAACCCGCCGGCAAGCAGGATGAGTACGGCGTGGCGATAGGAGGGCTCAAAATCCTGCACTTTCAGGCCAGTGGTACCAGGGTCGAGCCGGTGCGGTTGCCCCCGGAGATGCTGATGGATTTGGAGCAGAGTTTGATGCTCTTTTTTACCGGGAGCTCGCGAAATTCCTCGGACATCTTGAGTGGTCAGGATCGTTCCGTGCAGCAGGAAGAAGAAGCCGTCATCGGGGCGCTGCACTTGATGAAGGGGATGGTGCCCGAGATGCGCAACGCGGTGACGAACGGTAATCTTGAATGGTTCGGAAGGCTGCTGCACGCGAGCTGGGTGAATAAGAAGAGGGTTTCTTCGAAAATCTCGAATCCGTGGATTGACCAGATTTACGACGCGGCTTTGCGGTCAGGGGCGCTGGGAGGCAAGATTACGGGCGCAGGCGGGGGCGGTTTCCTCCTGCTTTACTGCGAACGCGGCCGGCAGGCGGACGTGCGTGAGGGCCTGCGCGGGTTCGGTTTGAAGGAAATGCGGTTTCACTTTGATTTGGGTGGCGCCAGGGTGGTCTACAACGACCCGTTTTTCGACTCCGAGGCGCATGGCGGGATGCGATGGGTTTTCTCCCCGACCCTGGAGACGCTGCCTCGCCAGGAGTCTGTCGGTGATCGATTTCGCTGAATCTACCCTTTCTGTAACGCCGGCGTATGACCGCCGACGGCGCTCACCGAGCGCCGCTCCGGCGCCGCGCACTTCAATGCCTGAAAACTCTACCCAGGACTATCGCAAGGCTTTTCTGCTCGGGGCGGGATTGGGCACTCGGCTCCGCCCGCTGACCGATTCGATGCCCAAGTGCCTGGTACCCATTGGAGGTAGGCCCCTGCTCGGCATCTGGTTGGACATTTGCGAAGGCCTCGGAATTGAGGAAGTTCTGATCAACACTCATTATCGGGCGGAGCAGGTTGAGGACTGGGCCGCCGCCCATCGCTCACCGGTCAAGATCCGGCTGGCCCACGAGCCTCAGCTCTTGGGCAGCGCCGGCACCGTCGCCGCCCATCGCGACTTCGTCGCGGGCGCCGGCGCCTTCTTCGTCTTCTATGCTGATAATCTTGTCCGGGCGGATCTGAAGGCATTGAAGGAGTCCCACCATTGCCGTCAAGGAGTGATCACTTTGGGGCTATTCCGCGCCTCCTGCCCCAGGGAATGCGGGATCGTATCGCTGGATGAAGAAGGGCGGGTGACAGCTTTTGAGGAAAAGCCCGCAAACCCTGCGTCCGACATGGCGAATGCCGGCATCTTTGTTGCCCGCCAGGAGCTATTTGAGTACCTTCCCGCCGGTCACCGTTTCGCGGACTTTGGCAAAGATGTTCTGCCGCGACTGGTGGGTAAAATGTACGGTCATCTTTTGGCGGGCTACCTTATTGACATCGGCACACTCGAGAACTATCAACGGGCGCAGGACGAATGGAGCAGAATCGGGGCCCGTCACGGCGCGGGCGGCGGCACTGGCGCAGGATCTGCGATGCCAGCATGTTCTGGGCAGATAGCATGATGAGGCAATTTGCACGGCCGCCCAAAATCATCTTATTGGACCGTGACGGCGTCATCAACCGCCGGATTCCCGGCGGCTACGTTACGATGCGGGACGAGTTCGTTTTCCTGCCGGGCGTCTTGGGGGCACTCAAGAGGCTGGCGGACGAGGGTCTGAAAGTCATCGTCGTATCGAACCAGGCAGGAGTGGGCAAAGGCCTTCTCGAGAAGGCGGCGCTGGCAGAGATCACGGAACAGTTGGTGCGGCCGGTCGAGGAAAATGGGGGTAAAATCCACGGCGTCTATTATTGCCCGCATCGGCCGGATGACGGCTGCGAGTGCCGCAAGCCGGGGCCCGGCTTGCTCCTGCAGGCACAACGCGAGCATGGTTTTGACTTTCGAGAAACACTGATGATTGGAGACGCCGAGTCGGACGTGGCCGCAGCTCACCGTGCCGGTTGCGCCTGCATTCTGGTAGGAAGCGATGATCACGAGGCGCCCCGCTCGTGGCGTCATCAGCCAGACTGGATTTTCCGGGACCTCCCTGACGCAGTCAGGTTTATTCTGGGTGAGCGCCTCGAACGTGGCGAGGCGAAATCGGCTGGCTGACTGGCTGTTTCAAGGACCCCCTTTGCCACTAGAAATGCCTATTCGATCCCTGCCAGGGAGGAAAGGGATCATGCCGGTGAGGTTTCTCGAAAAACATGGATCGAATCCTCGAAGCAATACTGGGTCTGACGATCATTGGCGAGGTGCTTGCGTTCGGGGGCGTTCAGCCTCTTTCCTATAGCATTCTTGAAATCGTCCTTTTCGCTTGTGTGTTCGCTTTGTTGGCCCGGCAGACACTGAAGGGGAAACTGCAGTTGAAGTGGCCGGTGTGGACGCTCCTCTTCTGCCTTTTGGTCCTATTCCAAACCGTGCCGCTTCCGACCTCCATGGTTGAGAGCCTTTCTCCAGAACGGCTCTTACCGGTTTCGGCGCTGGCGCTGATCCATGAATCCGGCTCCAAGCTCACCCTCAGCATTTACCCTCAGGCCACCGTCATCATGCTGTTGAAGGTCCTGGCCTACATCTGCGCTTTTGTCCTTGCTGTCTACCTCTTCGATTCCAGAAAGAGGAAAAGCGCGCTGGTCCGGATCTTGATTTACTTGGGCCTCTTCGAAGCGGCTTACGGAGCCGTGCAATATCTGACGGGCTGGCAGAAAATCTTCACTTACACCAAAACGGCATACCGGGAATCCGGGACCGGGACATTTATTAACCACAATCACCTTGCGGGATTTTTGGAACTTACCTTTCCTTTCATCTTCGGATCGATCTTCTACATGTTCCAGACCTGGCAGGATGAGCGCCGCCGGGGCCGGGCCGCCCGGCCATCCGGGATTCAATCTTCGGCCGGAGCGGCCACACTGTTATACGTGTTCTTGCTGGTTTTCATGGCCATGGCTTTTATCTTTACGCGGTCCCGTTCCGGAGTTCTGGTTTTCATTTTCACGCTGATTTTCTTGGTCCTCCTGGCGCAGCTCAAGTCTCGCAAAAAAACCTGGACGATCGGTCTTGCGATCTTTTTGTGCTTGGTCTTCGCCTATGGTCTTTGGGTCGGGTTGAATCCAATGCTGGCCCGGTTTGAAGTGTTTCGCGGCGGCGAGCAATACTTCAAAGCTGAGGGGAGACTAACGATGTATCAAGACACACTGCGTCTGATCCGTGACTATCCCTGGCTTGGAACTGGGCTCGGGACCTTCCAGTACAGCTTCCGTCACTATCAGACAGGGTTGCTGGCTTTCCTGGTGGATCACGCTCACAATGACTACCTGGAAGTCACCTCGGAAACCGGACTGATTGGGGCGGCGTTACTTTTCCTGCCGATTATCATCCTGTTGATCCGCATGATCGTTTCCTTCCTGACGGATACCCGCCGCTATCGTCCTTCGATCCTTCTGGGTTGTATCGGAGGCACGCTCGGCATCCTGCTCCACAGCTTTACGGACTTCAATCTGCAGATTCCCGCCAATGCGCTGACTCTGGCCGTGATTCTTGGGATTGGATACAAGGCGGCGTGTGTTGAAAGGCGGATGGAACGCCAGGCCGGGAATGGGTCAGGCCGGCGCTGACCAGACTTTAAGGGAACCCTGTGAGTAGCCATCACCGAGCTACTGGGGGCTACGTGGATTGGCCTCGGAATGGCCAGACCACGAGTGCTAATATGCGCGCCGGCGAGGAGCATGCCCTCGCCCGCGCCTTGTTTTTCAATTCCTGGTTGGCGGGATTCCCAAAACCGCGAATCACCACGTGACGTTTGGGTACAAGCTTGGGATGCGAAAGGCCCGGTACAGGGAGCCGGGGGTCTCATCCATTTGCAAGACCGTTTCGGGCTGACTTTGTTGGGTTACCTCCAGTATCCCCGACAAACCTCCTACTCCGTTCCAGGCTGCAACATCGAACTCGACGTTCCCGTTGATAAGCACGTGCATGTC
>JBOGKI010000392.1:0-4949 GCA_050745605.1 Terriglobia bacterium
CGCGACCAGCCCACCAGAAATACCTTTTCCTGCTCCTCAGGATTTCGAATCATGAGCCTCCGGTTCCGCGGGCGGCGCGGGAGGATTTCCAACTCGGGGGGCGATGATCGTGGAGATCGCGTGCTTGAAGATCAATTGTTCCTGATGGTTGCTTTCCAGAATCAGGCAGAATTTGTCGAAGCTCCGGATGCGGCCGGAGAGTTTAACTCCGCTCATCAGATAGAGGGTGACGGCCGTCTTTTCCTTGCGGACGACATTCAGGAAAGCATCCTGGACGTTCTGCGTGGTCTTTTCTGAGTGTTCTCTCTTGCCGTTGGGGGGTACATTCATGAGTTTTCCCTCTCAGGAAAGTGCTTGGGGTGGCCGGGGAGTGGCTTGCCGGACTCCGGCTCCGGCCATCCGGCCGGCTGACTCCTGACGTGATCCAACACTCGCCGGATGGTTTCTTCCTGGTCTCCAAAACCGTGGAACCAGCAAACCCCGGCTTCCTTGCGGAACCACGTCATTTGCCTCTTGGCATAGTGGCGGGTGGCGATCTGCGCGTCCTGAATTGCCCTGGCACGCGGCTTTTCCCCCTTCAGGACGGCCACCGCTTGGCGGTAACCCAGAGCTTGAAGAGGCCCGGGGAGCGCGCCGCCCTGGTCTTCAAGTTGCGAGAGTGCGGCGCGTGTTTCTTCCAACAGGCCTTCCCCGAACATGCGCTCCACGCGCCGGTTAATCCGGTCATGAAGCCGCGAGCGGTCCGGATCCAAGCCGATCTTGATAAAGCGGAAGCCGGGAATCCCGCTGCGGCCCTTCGAGTGAAGCTGCGACATGGCCTCACCCGCAAGCCAGCAGACCTCGATGGCCCGGACGACTTTCTGCGTGTCACGCGCATGAATACGCTGGGCAGCCGGTGGGTCCAGGCGCCGCAGCATTTTGTGCAGAAAACCCCGGCCGCGCCGCGCCGCAATCTGGCGAAGACGGTCACGGAATTCCTCGGAACGTGCAGGACCTTCGAACAGTCCGTCGGTCAGCGACCGGAGGTAAAGGCCTGTCCCTCCCGCCAGCACCGGCAGACTTCGCCGCGCCCGAATCGATTCGAGGACTTGCCGGGCGCGCCGACGGTATTCTCCCGCCGTCATGGTTTCTCCGGCCGCGGCGATACCAAGCAGATGGTGCGGGATTCCCCGTTGCTCATTTTCCCTTAGCTTGCCAGAACCGATATCGAAGCCCCGATACACTTGCACTGAGTCGTAGTTCACGACCTCGCCGCCAAGTCTTTCCGCAATTGCCACGGCCAACGCTGATTTTCCCGACGCCGTAGGGCCGACGATTGCGACTGCCGGATAATCGGGTGACGGATTTTTCAGCCGAAGTAATGGATCAGACGGAGCAACAGAAGGCATAGAATAACGGCAAGAAGCAGGAAGGATCCCAGCAGTTGATGGCGAGAAAACATGGGTGTGAATGTGTGTGGAGCAGGCGCGAGCGGGAGACGTTGAGGCTAATCCGATCATCGTCTTCCAGCTCAACTCGATTGCCCTACCTCTCGTCAATTTAGTCGCCAACTTCCCTGGCGTTCTCGCCCGGGCCCTGCCGCGACTCGGGGCGCCATCCGGGACCACGCCCAACGATCCACGGCAAAATCGCGTGACGAACATCGTCGTATCGCATTACGGACTCAGCCCCAGCGCAGGCGATCCTTGGCGTCCGCCGGTCTGACCGCCTCCGGTGGTAGCGGCCGGAGGTCTGTGTTCCTCACCCGGCGAGTTGAGGCTGCTCCTTTGCGGCTGTCTTTTTATCCCCTCCCTCCCTCCAAGACGCTCCCAAACTCAACGCAGGTCCTGGCCACGGCGCCCCTCGCCGCGGCGCCACCGCTGGTTTGAGGAAAGAAAGCAGGCGGCGTCCGTCTACGACTCTGTCCCGGCGTTCTTAGCACTGAGGCCCAAATTCCAAAATGCTCAACACCTTCTGCGCGGATTCCTTCCACGTAAACTGTGTGGCACGGTCGAGACCGGCGGATATCAGCTTTTCCCGCAACTCTGTACTCTCTAAAACACTCAGAATAGCACAACTCATATCCTCCACGGATTCTGGATAAAAGTAGGTAGCCGCCGGTCCACAAATCTCGGGAGGCGCCGAGCGGTTTGCGCATACCACCGGGACGCCACAGGCCATGCTGTGAACTACGTGCATCAGCGTGCGTCACGTAGGCGCTTTCGCTGATCGCATAACCCAGCCATGCCGCGTCGGCTGAAACCCTGGGTTGACGTGGTCAGAATGGTGAAGCGCCGCATCGAGATCACCATCACTCACCTGCGCCATCAGGGGACGAATGCAGTCAGCGAGGTGGCCAGCAATTGGGTGGACGATGCAGCGCCGCCATGCCAGCCGCACTTGCCGGCAAAGCCTGCCCTGAGCGAAGCGAAGGGATGCCGGCGCTACGGGCGGGCCGATTGTCCGTTTGTTTCCGGGGTGCTACACTAGCGAGCCAATCAACGCCCAGATTCAATTCGCCAATTCTCTAAACATCTGCGCGTAAGCAGTGGAAGTTTTTTCCCACGAATACCGTGCTAGGTTTTCAAAGCCGAGCTGCTTCATTTCTTCTCGGGTGGCGTCCGAGGCCATGAGGCGCCTGATGGCTGTTGCCCACTTTTCAGGATCCTCGGGCAAGAAACATCCCGCCTTCGCGGCGACCTCATGGTTAATTGGCGTATCGAGGGCTAGAACAGGGCAACCCGCGGCCATGGCTTCAAGCAAGGGGAATCCGAAGCCCTCGTAGCGGGACGGGAAAAGAAGACAAAGAGCGCGCTCCAGAACCTTAGACAACACAGACCTGGGCAAAACTCCTAATAGAGTCACAGCTTCCGGGCACGCTTGCGCAGCACGCCGGAATGACGGGTGAATGTCGCCGGTGATAACGAGTTGGACGTCAAGGCCCCTTTCCCGAAGCTGGGAAATTGCGGCAATAGCCAAGCCGGCATTTTTTCTTGGGCGATGGCATCCCAACATCAAAGCGTACGGCGCGGCTGGAAGCAAGCCATCGATTGAACCCTGGGTTGCCGGCAAGCGCGGAATCCCGAAACCTAGAGGCACAACCTCAATCTTGCCCTTGAGATCTGGCTGTTCAGCCAAGAGGTCATCCGCTGTGGTTCGGGAATCCGCCACGATTTTCGCCGCCCGGCGGAGAGAGGAGCGAAAACGCCATGCCAAAAACCCACCGAACCTCATATGCTCGAAATGATTCAAAAGTAGCAAATCATGCACCGTTAGCAGGGAAGGTGCGTCGAGCGCTTGAGGCAGGTAGTGATTTGTTCCCCAGTACACATCAAAGCGGCCTCCCACCAACGGACTGACCTCAAACATCAAAATGTTCATTTTTGAAACCGACGGCCAAGTTCTTATCGATTTCTGCCGAGCGCCTGGAAAACCGCTGGATAGACCCACGAGGTTGAATTCGTCAGAGAGCCTTGTGCATACGTTCTCGATGAAAACCCCAACTCCCCAGTGACTGGTTTTGGGTCGCAGGAACCTGGCATCGTAGGCAATTGTCAGCTTATTCATGACCTTGAATATGCAATCTTCTTGTATTCATGCAGCATGCGTCACTCATCAACCAGATTTCGTCTCAGTGCCTAGCTCCGACCGAATGAACGCTGACCCGCCCATCGTGCGGCGCCGGTTCCGGGTGCTGCCATCCGCATTTTCGATCCGGACCAATTTCGGATATTAAAGTCCAAATCCGACCCGTACTTTGCGAATGAATCCCTAGTGTCAGTCGAATAAGCGCTCAGAAGCTATTTAGAGATTATTTGCCGAAGACCCAGAATTCAGAGGGGAGAAACCGAAACACCGAGAGTTCGATCTTCGCCAACGCCTCCATCCTACACAGTTCCGCCTCGGAGGGTGCCACCAAGAATTTGCCCGCACGTCATGGCATCATGCGGGCGGTATCCATGAGTCCATTTCGAAGCAAAGCGGGACTCTTGGGACGAGCCCGGGACCTAACCTTGCGACCGCCTCCCCAGGCCGGGCAAGCACAGTTTTACTTGCGGGACTTGTACTGTCAATCTCATGAACTGCGTGGCCGGCTCTTGGAAAAAGAGACCAGACAATACTTTGAAATCCCGGCGAGAAGCCTCGGCATGATGGCTTCGAGGGCCCGAAGCTTCTTAGCGGCTTTAATGGAGTGCCCAAATAATACTTCGAACTCCCGCTTTTCAAAAATGCGCAGCGCTTCGACTGAAGATGTGCCGTCGAGTTCACGGACGGTACTTCTCCACCAGGCGGTATTGTGAGGAACGAAATACAACTCAGCCGGAGGAGAGATTGAGGAATTTCGATCGGCGTTGGGTTCGTTGAATGCCGATTTCGTTAGCATCTTGAGCGCGCGAAACAAGAGGGAACGAGCAACGCTCCGGCCGGTATCCGTCATGATGCAACAATACTTGTTCGGAGCCAAAAACCGGTACAATTCGGCTACGGTCTGTTTTTGTTCAGGCTCCGGGACATGTTGAATGGTGTAACCGGATACAATTCCGTCGAAGGCATTTTCCCGGAAGGGCAACCGGCATATGTCTGCCATGCAGCAAAATCCCTTCTCTCCGATTTTGGACGCGGCTTCCTGCAGAGCGACAAGCGATATGTCAACACAGACTCGATATTTATGACACCAGGAATAGGCAAGATATTCAGGGTGTGCTAGTGCGCCGCTCGCGGCGTCCAAGAAAAACTCGCCAGCCTGGAATCGATCCAGGAATGACAGATGTGAAATCATTTCATAGAATCCGTGGCCGCTCCGCCCCACTTGTGAAAAGAAGGCGGTGTCGCCGTATAACCCGTCCGTCAGTTTCCAGCCAAATTCGTCATACCATTTCTTCACTTGCCGTTTTATCGATGAATCAGGTGAAAGCTCTGGAATCGGATCGGTCCGGCGGTTCAGCGATAGCTTTAACGCATCTTGTTTT
>JBOGKI010000393.1:0-4927 GCA_050745605.1 Terriglobia bacterium
TTTCTAAAGCGACCAAAGAATTTGTCCCCGGGAGTCCGCTTAACGCGCTGGCCGTGCGGCCTCAGTTCCGAGAGTTCCATCTCATAGACATCGCGCCAGAAAAAATCGAAAACCTGCGAGAACTCATCGGGTCGCGGAAGGATGTCTTCAT
Organism: Terriglobia bacterium; assembly: GCA_050745605.1. Lineage (GTDB taxonomy): Bacteria > Acidobacteriota > Terriglobia > UBA7540 > UBA7540 > CALCEB01. Next base: position 152 of record JBOGKI010000393.1, read on the forward strand.
CTACCAGGGCGACTGCAACGAGATTCTCCGGAAGGACGTTTTTCCTCGCGTTCGATACGACCAATATCGTCGAGGGCTTTGCGTGCTCGACCCTTATGGACTCCATCTAGACTGGAACGTAATCTCCACAGCGGGCCATATGAAAAGCCTGGACGTGTTCTTGAACTTTCCAGTCCAGGACATGAACCGGAATGTTTTTTGGAAAGACCCGGAAGGTGTAGACGAAGCGCAGATTCGCCGAATGAATCTATTTTGGGGCGACGAATCTTGGAGGGACATCGCATACGAAACAAAATGGAATCTTTTCAACCAACCTGAGAAGGAGCCCAACGACGTCATAGCTGAAGCGTTTCGGCGCAGACTCAAGGAGGCTGGCGGATTTGATCGTGTACCGGAGCCATTAGCGATGGAGAATTCTAAGGGTGCAATCATTTACTATCTCTTCTTCGCATCCCAGAACAGCACTGCAGAGAAAATCGCTCGCGAGATTTTTTCCAAATACCGGAAACACCGGAGGCAGTAATGGCTGTAGAATCGTCGATCGAATGGACGGACGCGACTTGGAACCCAGTCAGGGGATGCACGAAGATTAGCCCCGGATGCAAACACTGCTACGCGGAGACATTTGCGGAACGATTCCGGGGAGTCAAAGGCCATCCCTACGAGCAGGGCTTCGAACTGCGCCTTGTGCCTGAGAAGCTTGCCGAGCCTTTGCGCTGGCGCACGCCTAAGATGATTTTCGTGAACTCGATGAGCGATCTTTTCCACGATGCCGTGCCGGAGGACTATATAGCCGCAGTCGCGAGAGTTATGGTGACGGCAAGGTGGCATACCTACCAGGTCTTGACCAAGCGCTCCGAGCGCCTGCGAAAGCTCCTGAACTCGACGTTGGATTTTGCGGGCAGCCAATCACATATTTGGTGGGGAGTAAGCGTTGAGGATCGAAGATATGGCCTCCCGCGCATCGACGATTTGCGACAGGCCAACGCCAACGTCCGCTTTCTTTCTGTGGAGCCGCTGCTCGAACACCTTGGAGAACTGAATATGGACGCAATTCACTGGGTCATTGTCGGCGGCGAGAGCGGGCCAGGTGCCAGGCCTTTGAAGAGGGAGTGGGTGGTATCCGTCCGAGACCAATGCCGTCGCGCCAGGATCCCGTTTTTCTTCAAACAGTGGGGTGGAGTTCGCAAATCCCTGTCGGGCAGAAAACTTGATGGACGGACCTACGACGAATTCCCTCCCCGCGTGCCTCATGCAGTCCTCGCTACGGAAGATTGCGTGTCTTTCGCGGCAAACGTGGAGGCGGCTTTCAAGAGGACCCACATCGTGGGATGCCTGGTCTAGCGGCGGCGATGCGAAGGGTGAAAGCGCGGATCGCGGAGAATGAATACCAGAAGCAGCGCTGAATCGGCCTGCCTTCGAGAACTGCGCATGGCTCAAAGACGGCTGGCCGACGGCACCAGCCTGCATCAGGGAGCCCGTCATTCCCGCGCAGGCGGGAATCCACGAGTTGGAAAGTGAACACTGTAATGGATTCGCCTTCGCGGGAATGACGGCGATCAGATTGACGGCTGTTTTGTGCTGCGGGCGTCTGGTTTGAACCCGATCCGAGCGAGCATCGGCTGGATCTCCGGGTTCGACATGAAGAGTTTCCAGATGAGTCCGGTACGATAGTTCTCAATCATGACCGTAATCGGGGCTTGGTTTAATCCCATGTAAATTCGCGCGAACCAGTCCTCCGTCAGGTTGAACGCGTCGCGAGGGCCATAGATTCCCCACAGGCGATCACCGAGATCACGATAATAGTGCCTGAAAGCATCGAGCGAGGCCTTCGGAGTGTAGGGGAAAGAAGCCAGGGCGCCGGTCGGGGTCATCGTGCCATCATCCGATTCCAGATCAGGCGCATGGGCCATGTATCCCCAAGGGTCATCGCTGGCAGTTAAACCCCAGCAGTCCGAGCTGTAACTCTTGTAGCCGCCGGGATTTTGGATGCAATAGGCAAGATTGATGCGCGCGATATTGCGGTTGTTTTCGAAATAGTCGGCGAAGCGGTCATGAATGCCACGAGGATCGAAGCCCATGTAGGAGTAATGGGTGAAGAAGAGCGGACCTCCATGGTTCGCTCCAACATCGAGCTTCACGCCATAGTAGGTGTGCCCGTTGACGTAGTCTTTTTTGCTGGCCCATCCGCTGTGGTAAAGGCTGGCAGGAACGGGATGGGTGGGGGAGGCGATCGCCAGCAAATAGACAATCATCACTTCGTTCCAGCCCGTGAGGCGATGGTTGATATACCAGGACCATTCGGGCGACCAGTGCCAGTAGAGGAAGTCGCTGTCCGGAGAGCGGCGGTACCAATCCCACTCCACGGTCTCCCACAGGTGAGTGATTTTCTGGTGAATGCGCGTTTCAAGATCGCTGGCGCCGCTAAAATACTGGCGGGCGGTAAGCAATCCTTCCATCAGAAAAGAAGTTTCCACCAGGTCTCCCGCGTTGTCGAACATGTCGAAAACGGGGAGACTCTTCCCGGAGCGGCCATCCATGTAGTGGGACCAGGCGCCGTGATAGCGGGGCGCGTTCTCGAAAAATCGGAGCATCTTCAACAAGCGATGTGCGCCCTGCTCGCGGGTGATGAACCCCCGCTCGATGCCGACAATCAGAGCCATGATGCCAAAGCCGGTGGCCCCGGTGGCCACCATATTGTCGTCGCCTGGAATGTTTTCGAGGGTTGTTCCCGAATCGGGATGTGCGCCTTCCCAGTAATAACGGAAACCCGCTTCTTGCAGCATGGTCAGAAGCTCATCGTCGGTAAGGGGGCGGGTGGATGCGCTGGCGATGGAGGATAGTGAGGACTGGCGATAGTTGCGATCACAGGCGGCGACTTTGTAATGGGCCTGTTGGTTTTGCTGGCCGAGGAAGTCAGCATAGCGGGTGACGCCTGGGGCTTGGATGCCGACCGGTTCAAAGGCTTGACCATCGATGGAGCGGTAGATCACGCAATGTTGCAGTTCGTCGCTTGAGATGGCATCCCAGGCGATGTCGATGTGGCGGTCGTAACCCTTGGCGCGCACGCCTTGCGGGGCGGGCAGCCGGGAACGGTCATGGCGAACGCAAGCCGCCGCATCATCGATCTTGACCTCGTCAATGATAAGCTTTCGGGGCACAGCGTCCGCACCGTTTTGTACGAAAAAGATACGTTCGACCCGGTGCGGATCGAAGGCGCGAATAGATTCTGTCGTGAACTGATGGAGCGGAATCCTCGCCTGAGTCCATCTTCCTGCGGGCACGCCCGGGAGGAACTTCCCCAACGGCACCGGCACCGAGAAATTCTTCCCAGTACCGATCAACTGAATCAGGGGCAGGGCGGAAGCAGGGATGGCTTGTTCGGAAAAACACCAGAAATAGAACGTGTCGCCTTTGAAGTTGATCTCGCGGTTCCTGAACCGAATGGCGCGTAATTCCGCCTCCCAGTTTCCATTCGGCATCGACTTCCATTCCAGCCGCAGCGCGTTGGGAGGCGTAAAGAAGGTCTTCGTCTCCACCGGTAATTTGCCGTTGAGAAGCTGTATCGTGCTGGGCCAAGTCGCCTTGCCGCTGCTGTAATAGTAGGCGCCGGAGTTGATGCTGTAATCGAAAAAGACGTGATGGTAATACAAGGACTGCGCTGGGTGGGGCGAATGCTCCGCGGCCTGCAGCCCGCCGGTTGAGGGTCGTTGCGGCTCCGCCCTCAACGGCTTGGTCCGTGCGGCCAGACCGGCGATTCCAGCGCCGGCCCCGAGACGCATCAATTCGCGCCGCGTCAACCGGAAATCACCAAAATTTTCTAATCGTTTTTTCCTCACCGCGCCGTCGCTTGGCCTTGATGCCCCGGGCTGGAGGCAGATTGGAGTTGATCCATGTGTCCAGCGCCAGGGGAAAACGAATTGTGCCGAGAGCCTTGTAGTCTACAGGATGGATCACTCGCTGTACATCCCAATCCACCCGGCTCTGTTCCGCCATGAACCGCTTCGGGTATTTCTCAATATCCGGCGCCCGGCGGGTAGCCTTCGCACGGTTTCTGTGCCGTGGGTTTGACCGGCCGCAGGTGGCGCCTCCCTCGGCTGTGGCGCACACCTGCGCTGTCCAGCTTTGCGGTTTGTGAGTTGACCCTGGACCGGTCGGGCGGGTGGCGCCTGCGCCGTTTTGTGATGTATGCGGTGTGCGGAGAGAATGCCGGAATGACCCGCCAGCACATCACGACGGCCTGAGCCATCTCCATTTTCTGACTTCGAGCACGTCCGCAGAGCTCGCCGTCTCGACGCGGCGACGGCGTATCAGTGGCGCCTCTTCCCGGTGTGTGGGATCGAGGAGATGGACGCGCGACGCCAAGCCGCGCCGCCAGCCGCAAAATGTCCTTGATTTTCTCAGTTAACTTAGATATTATTAAGCTTTAAGTTATATGGCTATCCCGTTTGATCCGGCCGCACTTGTCCCCCCTCGCACGGCCTCTCAGCAAGAATGAAAAGCTCTACTCTGGAGCCGGTACCGTTGCATCCACAACCGCAGCAGGGTAGCGCAAAATCTCGCTTGCCGGAAATTCGGCGGCTTCTCCTTGGTTCCCATGCACGAGCTGTGGAGTTTGAAATACCCGAAGCCGGCGCTACGAAGGGGGCGGAAATCGCAAATCAAAAAAGGATTGTTTAAGCAAACCCATAACTTATTGATAACACAAATAAATCATACGAAGAATGAATCTAAACCCAAAAAGCAAAGCCACCGTGAACCTAACAAGTCTATTAT
>JBOGKI010000394.1:0-4918 GCA_050745605.1 Terriglobia bacterium
CGAGCTCCAGCGGGACAAGACCGAGAAGGCACCGGTAACGCCGGCCCTCGGCCCGCTTGAATTTCACCATCATCCTGCTATGGCCATGCAGCACGGACCGGACCGCGAAACGGCCGGCTTCATAAGACTCCTTCGCGTCCACCGGTGATACGCAAGATGAGAACGAGCGGCAAAGCAGGCCCGGCTTCTCGCTGCGGGCCCGGACCTTCAAAGACTTGCTGGCAAGTTGAGCGAGATACTGGGCGGTGTTTCCGGGCAGGGGGCGGCCGCGCGCATCGCGGCTGTGCCCCGCCGAGCCTCCGATCATTTTCCCCGAGGTGCCTCGTAACCCTTCGGACACAACGCCCAGCGCCCAGCCCCAACGTTGCAAAGTCCGTTCAAGGATATCCAGAAACCGCTCTGCATCCAGTGGCCGCTCGGGCGTATAGATGAAGTGCGGTGGGTCATCCGCCCGGCGGCGCGCCAGAATGGTCGATGCCGCCAGCCATCCCGCGTTTCTTCCCATCACTTCAAAAATGCTGACCGGCGTTGGCAGCGCCCGCTGGTCGAGCCCGGCGTCCCGCACGGCCATCGCTGCAAAACGGGCGGCGCTGGGAAATCCGGGGCAGTGATCGGTGTGGCGGATGTCATTGTCGATGGTCTTGGGGATACCGAGAGTGAGCAACTCGTAGCCGCTCTGGCTGGCCATTCTCTGAATCCGCAATAAAGTTCCCATGGAGCCATTTCCACCCGTGTACAAGCAATAGCGAATCTCGCGTCTGCGGAAAGAACCAAGAATTTGTTCAATGTCGTCGTCGGTCACCGGTCCCCGGTAGCCGCCTATACATGACCCCGGAGCTCGGGCAAGCTGCACGAGAGATCTCTGAGGAATCCTGAAGAGGTCCACCACATCGTCTCGAAGCGTCCCGCCGAGACCCCATCGCCCTGCCCACACGTGTGGAATATGTCTCCGCCGCGCTTCGTCCATCACGCCGAGCAAGCTCATATTCAGTACTGCCGTGGGGCCGCCGCTATGCGCTATAAATGCATTGGAATTTCGCAAGGACTTCTCAACCTCCGGCCAGAGTCGGGCCCTGCCTGGGATACTGGACGAATTCTGCGCCTGCTCTCCATAGCGCGATCACCGCGCGGGCACGGCCCGGGTAGCCCGTGATGACCCCGTCAAGCCCATCGAGGAGCTTGCGGCGGATCGCGTCCGGCCGCTCCAGATCCCAGGCCAGCACGGCGAGACCGGAGCGATGAGCATGCAGGATGAAACGCCGCGAGGCAAAGGCCCAATGAGGGAGCACGGATTGGGCATGGACCGATTGCGCCCTGTGGACGGCAAGCAGCGGCCTGGTGCAATCGAAGCCCAATGCCAGCGCGGAATCCAGAGCGCCGCATTCCCGGAGCACCGGCAGATGGAAGGAAATAACCGTGACCAGGCCCTCAACACCGGCGCGATGAATCTGTTCGATCACCTTTGCCTCGATGCCGGGGTAAACGGTGCTGCCCTCCTTAATTTCGATAAAGGAGTAGCAACGCCGGAGTTTGATCCAATCCAGCACTTCAGCCAGCAAGGGAATTTTCTGGCCGATAAATGCGGCTCGCGCCTTGCCTCGATACCGCCGGTTGAACCAGGAGCCGGCGTCGAGCCGCTGCAAAGCCTTCGCAGAGCAAGCATGGACTTTGCCTGATCCGGAGGTGGTGCGCTCCAACCTCGCGTCGTGAATCACCACCGGGACGCCGTCCGCCGAGAGGTGCACATCCAGTTCGATGGCGTCCGCCCCTTGGCGCAGGGCAAGCTCGAACGCGGCCCAGGTATTTTCAGGGGCGTCGCCGGAGGCGCCGCGGTGGGCAACCACGAGCGGCGGTGAAATTAGCGGGGCCGGAATACGTGGCGCACGCCGGAGCCTGGTTTTCAAAGGGCTTGAAAAACCCACGCTTTCAAAATCTCGCAAATTTCGCTTCACGATTAGAGTTTAATGCCTTCTGAGACGGCGATGGGTAATCTAAGTGGCAAGGACCCCTGAGTCTCTGGGTGGGGAGGAGGCGTGTGGGGCGTCAAGTCTCAAAACGCTTGCACATTAAGGTGACCGAGACCCGCGCCGCGCTGTCCCATGGCTTCAATTCCTCTTTTGACCATTGACGCCGGGTTCATTACAATAGGCAACTCTTGCTGGTGATTCCCAGGGCGCGGCGTGACAGGGGAGGCGATGCGGCGCGCCCGAGGATAAATTCGACTGTAGCGGAAAGGAACGGTGAAACGAGATGCGCGACACCTTGGTTTGCCTGCTGGCAGGTGGCGCCGGCGAGCGCCTCTATCCGCTGACTCGCGACCGCGCCAAGCCCGCTGTTCCTTTCGGCGGAATCTACCGCATTATCGATATCACCCTTTCCAATTGCATCAATTCGGAGTTGCGCCAGGTTTTCGTGGTGACGCAATATAAGGCGCTTTCCCTGAACCGCCACCTGCGCGAAGCCTGGAATTTCATGGCCGCTGGGCTCGGTGAGTACGTTCAGGTGCTTTCTCCAATGAAGCGGGTCAGCGAAAGCTGGTACCAAGGGACGGCGGACGCCGTCTACCAGAACCTTTATTCTATCGGCAGTGAACCTTGCAAATACGTCCTGATCCTCTCGGGCGATCATGTCTACAAGATGGATTATCAGCTTATGATCCGGCAACACATTGATGCCGGGGCAGACGTTACGGTGGGGACCATCGAGTTCGACCGGTCGGAGGCAAGCCGCTTTGGAATTGTCGAGCTGGACAGGACCGGACGCATCACCGGCTGGCAGGAAAAACCCTCTGACCCTAATCCTTCTCCCCACAACCCTGACAAGTGCCACGTCTCCATGGGCATTTACTGCTTCAGCCGCGACACCCTGATTCAGGTGATGATGGAGGACGCGGCGGACCCCAGCTCCGGCCATGATTTTGGGAAGAACGTGATTCCCCGGCTGATCGGATCACATCGCGTGTATTCCTACAACTTCGTGGACAAGAACAAAAAAGAGGCTCAGTACTGGCGGGACATTGGAACCATCGAGGCATATTATGAGGCGAACATGGACCTGGTCTCGGTTTCGCCCGTGTTCAACCTCTACGACAACGACTGGCCATTGCGCACCTACCAGCGTCAATACCCGCCCGCAAAGTTCGTGTTTGCCCAGACCGGAACGCGCATGGGCGTCGCCGTCGATTCCATCGTTTCTCAAGGGGCCATTGTTTCGGGTGGCCGGGTGACGCGGTCCGTGCTTTCGCCGGACGTCCGGGTCAACAGCTATACGGACGTTGAGGACTCAATCCTTTTCGCGCACGTCAGCATCGGCCGCTCTTCCCACATCCGGCGAGCCATCATTGACCGGCATATCCACATACCGGAAGGAACCACGATTGGGTTCGATCTGGAAGAGGACCGGAAAAAATATCATGTGACGGAGACGGGAATCGTGGTGGTGGTCCCGGAACAACGCTTCTTCGAAGAGCCGGAATAGACGGGATGGCGGAGCCGCGCCGGCGGCTGATTCGCATCGTCGTGTAACCGGATGCTGAGGGACTCCGTGGACGGGGTCATGCTGAGCTGAGGGGAGACATTTTGAAGCAGCATGCCCGCAAACCCCGTGAGAATACGAAGAGAAAAAACTGCCCCATCATGCGCCAACCTTGAGGCCCTCCCGGACGTTTCTCAAAATTTCTCTTGAAAGCTTGTCCCGTAAGGCTAAACTGCTAGTTTCGGCAATGCGGTAACAAGATGCCGGACGGAAAGCTTGCAGATCGGGGAGTGTAAAAATGCCAAAGGTCTATGACGCAGTGGTGGTGGGGTCGGGAGCCGCGGGTGGAATGGCCGCAACGGAACTGTGCCTGAAGGGCATGAAGGTTCTCCTTTTGGAAGCGGGTCCTGATCTTAACATTGAAACGGACTTTCATCACCACACCAAACGCTGGGAATTTCCTTTTCGCGGACAGATCCGCCCGCTGGAGCGCGCCAAATACAATTATTCGGCCAATGAATGGAACAAGCCGCACTTCATCAATGAGCTCGAAAACCCCTACACCGGCAAGAAGTTTGTTTGGGTGCGGGCACGCGCCGTCGGCGGCAAAAGCCTGCATTGGGGCTTGGTGTCCCTGCGCTTCAGCGCCCGCGACTTTCAAGCGGCAAGTCATGACGGCTACGGCGAAAATTGGCCGCTTACTTACGACGACATGGCGCCCTACTATACTCGCGTTGAACAGATGATCGGCGTGGCGGGTCACGCGGATCACCTGGAGAATAATCCCGACAGCTCCTTCCTCAAGCCGGTGCCCTTCACCTGTTCGGAATGGATTTTCAAGCGGGCGGTTGAAAACAAAGTGGCTGACCGCCATGTCATCTACGGCCGCACGGCGACGGCCACGGAACCGATCAATGGCCGGGCGCCTTGCCACTACTGCGGACACTGCGGGCGCGTTTGCAACGTGGCGGCGTCGTTTAGCTCCAAGGGCGTTTTAATGCCCATCGCCCAGAAGACGGGCAACCTCACGCTTCGCCCGAACGCCGTAGCATGGAAGGTGCTCACCGGCGATGAAGGCCAAGCGAAGAGCGTGCTGTTTGTTGACCGCCTGACTCGCCAGACCCAGGAAGCGTACGGCAAGGTGATTGTTCTGGGCGCCGGTTCGCTTGAGAGCACTCGTATTCTGCTGAATTCCGGCCACCACGAGGATCCAGCCGGCCTGGCAAACTCCAGCGGTGTGCTGGGCAAGTATTTCTGTGAGCAAATCATGGCCGGGGATATCACCGGCATTGTTCCCCAGCTCAGGGGGCTCAAGTCTCCTTCCGATGATGCCCGCCCGGATGGCAGTGGATTCTACATTCCTCGTTTCCGGAACCTGACGACGAAACAACCCAACTTCATCCGCGGTTACGGATTCGAAGGCGGAGGCGGAAGCGGAGAGATT
>JBOGKI010000395.1:0-4892 GCA_050745605.1 Terriglobia bacterium
CGAATGACGGAGGCGGGCTGGCGATCCGTGTCGTTCTTGAAGCCGGAGGGTAGAGGGGGCGAGAGCAAGCGCCAATCGACAGTGGTGGCGAAGGGATCAGTACAGCAAATGGGCGCGGCAGCAGGATCGGCTGGATGGGTGTTCTCCACCCGGAACCAGTAGTGGTAAATACCGTCGGGGAGTCCACTCTCCGTGGCAGCGATGGTCCACAACCCAGGGGTGTTCGGATCCACCTGTGAGAGCGGGAAATCTTTGCGGCCGGCGAGAGTGTTGGGATTTCCGGGCGCGAAGGTACCGATGACTAAAACCGGCGGCTGACGTCCGGGACCAGGACGCCAAAGTGTAAAGTGTGTTTCCCTCCGCAGAAGGAGGTCGGAAGATAACATGCGCACTCTCCCGGAGTCGACTCAGGACACGTTAGCGAGGAACGCCCAGAGAATCAAATAAAATTTGGGTTACGTTGTGCACAGTCCAAAAGATCTCTACGTAGGTGGGGCCTCATCTTTGGGACGGCATCGAAAGGCAAACTCTTTTATGAGTGGGGTGAGCGACGGGATTCGAACCCGCGACGTCCAGATCCTCCTGGATCTCGGGGTCCGCGTCGTGGATGAGTGTACGGACATGAGCGAGCGACTTCCCGCGCCAGTCCCCAAGTTCCTTGATCTTCTCGTCGATTGATGCCGAGGCGGATTCCTCGGCCTTTTCATGTACGCCTCCAACTCTCGCACCTATTCTAGCGGAGTTTACCCTGAGCCCCTTCGCGGAGTTTACCGTGAGCCTCTTCGCTTTGCTCAGAGCGATTCGCAGCGGAACGGCGAACGGGCTCAGCGTAAGCTGCACCCTCCGCAAGGGGTAGTGGGTCGGTTTGAAGCGCTGTAGCGGCGGTCTCTGACCGCCGAACTTTCCTTTCAAGTGCTTTCGGCGCTCAGAGATCGCCGCTACAGCGAATTGACCCACGACCCCGCATGGGGAAGGCTGTCCCGGTTTTCCAAAGGTAGTATCATGGTAGTATGAAAACCAAAGTGAAAACCTCACTCACGCTGTCCCGCGAAGTAGTTAGAGGCATCGACCGCGTGGCGGGAAAAAAGCGTTCTCGGTCGGCGGTGGTTGACGATGTACTGCGCGGGTGTCTCTCCCACCGCGAACGCGCCGCCGCCAACGCCCGCGACGCGGCGAAAATCAACCGCTTTGCCGACGAGCTGAACGCCGAGATGCAAGATGTGCTCGCCTACCAGTCGCTCGACCACCTCTGGGAGGAGCGATGAAGCGCGGAGATATGTATCTGCTGCGCCATCCCGGAGGCGGAGACCCCAGGAAGCAACGGGTGATGACCGTGGTCAGCCGCCGGACCCTCATTGATTCCCGTTTCCCCACGGTCGTCTGCGCTCCGTTGTTCACACGCGGTCACGGACTCGAAAGGGAGGTCTCCGTAGGGCCGGAAGATGGATTGAAACATCCGAGCTGGATTGCCTCGGACGGTCTGGTCAGCGTCCCCAAGAGCCGGCTTACCGACTTCGTCGGTAGCCTCTCGCCCGCGAAGCTCTCGCGCCTGTCGCAAGCATTAAGAATCGCACTGGACATCTAAGGGCGTCAGAAAAACGGGAGAATGCCATCCCGCGAAAAAGAGAGAAAGCGGGGCTGGCGCAGACAGCCGGCCTCTCAAAGAAGGAAGGTGCACTCGGCCCGCCGAAGGCGGTTAGAGCTTCTTCGGCCACTTGCGGGCGCCATGGAAGACGCGGAGGATTTCGACAGCGTGGCCGCGCACACGGTAGGGGACCAGGTACGGAGTATCGGGGACCACCAACTCGCGGGTGCCCTCGATGCGCCCGGGCCGGCCCAGGGCGGGATGCCGAGCCAGCAATTCCACCGTGGTGGCAATGGCTTCCACCACGCGGGCAGCGGCGGCGGGATGATCGCGGGCGATGAAGGCGGCTTCGGAATCGAGGTTGGCCAGCGCCCGCTTCAGCCAGCGGATCTCCAGCGGGCTATCGGGCACGCGCGCTCCGCCTGGGGCTGGTCCACTTCTTCACCACGCGGCGAACCTCGGACGGAGAGGCAAACTCTCCCCGGTCAGCTTCCGCCAGCGCCTTGCGGGTTTCCTCGATCTGCCACTCGTTGACCTTCACATATTCGCGGATCGCTTCCGTCGCGACAAACGAGCGGCTGCGGCGCTGCGCCTTCGCCAAACGGTCCAGCCGCTCCCTCAGCTCGGGCTCGAGGCGTACGGTCACTACCGGGGTGGTTGCCATGATGCACTCCTAATACAATTGAATACACGTGATTCTACCATGGCCAAGAGGCGCGGGAAAAGGAATTTGCGCAGCTACCTGCTCAGGGTCATTGCTGTGTTCTGTCCCTTTGGGTAGGAAAGGCCACCGAACACCGTTCTCTCCACCTTTTTCGCTGTCCGATCATGATTTCTCGTCTTCCAGTCGGCTGATCCGCTTTTCGTGAATCTCCGCCACGTGCAGCAGCCGGGCCGTTCCTTCGGCCATGTCGTTGACTAAAACTTTCATATCGGAGAGGCCCTTAGTCAGCAACTCGACGGTCTGCGTAAGGGCCTCGTGGCGCTGGGTCAGCCGCTCCAGGCGTTCGTCAATATCCATGTTCGTCTCCGCGCTTTGTCACCTCCCTGAGCTTACTGCACGCCCTACCGATTCAGCAAAGGTCCGCGAACTCCCATTTCGGGGGCCGCGCTGGGAAATCAGGTACGCGAGCCCTCAGAGCACGCCGGTGGCCGCCGCCCAGCCTCACGCCTGCTCCACGTGCAAGCGAGCGTCGACGGTTTCGTGCGGCACGGCCGTTCAGCCGGTGCTTCGCCCGCTGCGCCACTTGGTGGCATACGGCAGCACGAACAAGTACAGACCGGTGAACATTTGCAGGACGAGCGGGAGCACCGCCAAGAGGCCTACCGAGCGGGTATACTTCCCAGTACCACGGCGACGATGTTGACGATGACGGCCACCGTAAAGGCAATGGACAGCCAGCGGTGGGTTTGCCGAACCCATTTGTTCCAGTTCAATGGGACCTCCTCACGCCTTTTGAGCCGCCTTCGGCGGCCCGTTGGGCGTTTCAACCGCTGAGCCTATCTACCGGACCCGTTCGCCGCCCTCCGGCCTTGCCGCGGACAGCACCTGTCGCTGCAGGACGAGCAGCGTCATGTCGTCGAATTGCGGCGAGCCTGCGGCGAATGTGTGCGTTCCCTTCATGATCTGGTCGATGATTTCGTCGGGCGCAAGACCATCACTGCTCTCGAGCGTGTCCACGAGGCGGTGCTCGCCCCATTCCTCGCCCAGCGCATTCATACACTCGCTAACCCCGTCGGTAAAAGCCACTAACAAGTCCCCAGGCTCAAGCACCAATGTTCCCCGTTGATACAAACTATCGCGGAAAGCGCCGAGAATGGTTCCTCCGGCCTCCAGGCGCAAAATGCGAGAACGGCGACGCACAACGACCGGCGCATTGTGGCCGGCATTGACGTGGGCCAGATGGCCGGAGGGTCCGTCGAGCAGCGCGTAAAACAAGGTCACAAACTTATCTCGGGCGAAGTTGCTCCAAACGACACGATTGAGCTTCGCGCATAGGTCTGGAGGGGACAGATTCTCCGAAGCAAGGGCCCTTACGGCTGCCTGCAGATTGGACATCATGAGCGCGGCGGGCATACCTTTGCCGGACGCGTCCGCGATGCACAGGGCTACTCTGCTTTCGCTCAGCCGCAGCACGTCAAAGTAATCGCCGCCCACCACCCGCGCCGGATGGGACTCACCGGCAATCGCGTAACCCGTAAGTTGCGGGATCGTTTTCGGCAGCAGACCGAGTTGAATTTGGCACGACTCGTCTACTTCTTCTTCCTCAAGGCGCAATTCAAGTTCAATATCGAACTGCTTGGCGTACTCCGAATTGAGCCGAGGCCAATCGAACTTCATCGCCTCGCCACCAACGATGCGGCCCATGGGAGTTCCGCTGAGAAGGCGATCCAGAACATCGAAACAAATGTGCCACCCGGCAGCACCCATTGAGATGAAGCGGCGATCGATGTTGTGCCACAGCGTCAGGCGCGTGCCGCCACCAAAGGCTTCGAGTTTCCACCGGATATCGCTGTACTCAAGCACCTTGGGGGCGTCGGCTCGCGTCACTTTTGTTTCGGAAACCTCCGGCGTGGGTTTTCCCACCCAGGTGAGCTTCACCGTTCCAATCGCACCCAGGCTCCCATCGGCGTCGAAGGGCGCCCACTCGCGCAGATGCGCCGGGTCGGTTAGCGCCTGCCAGACTTTTTCCGGCGAGTGGCGCAGTTCTCTGACGAGAACGAGCGTCCACTTCTCTCCGTCTTTTCGTACCTGCGCCCCGCGGGCCGGACCCGGATCGTACTGCTCGCGATCGGCCATCTATTTTCTCCTTACATCAGCAGACCTCCGCCTCTGAGGTCTGCGGCTCGTGATTAACGATGAGTCATTGGCGGCCAGCGGCGCTCAGAGTTTGCTTTTGCATGGATAATCTAAGTAATGATAATGCCTAGGCTAGAACATCATCCTCGGCACAAACTGAGGTCTGCGCGACCTGCTTTCGTACATCTTCAATAGCGTCCCTCACCGCCCCCTTCACCTCTTCCAATAACTCAACAACTATTCTTTGAATCTCTGCATCGTCAGTCATTCTTGGAATCGGAATCCAGCGCTCGAAGATCGACTCGATTTTCAATTTCCTGTCGAAAGTGGATCCATAGCCGCGCAGCCAATAGGCCTCGTTCCACTGTTGAATGGGTTTAACCCGCAACCTCTCACGCACCAAGACCGGCAAAACCTCCGCCACTTTGCTTTTTATGGTGTCAATGATCTCACGCTTGGCCTCTATCGTTGCGGTGCCGTCCCATCCGATTGGGTTATCAAGGAAAC
>JBOGKI010000396.1:0-4863 GCA_050745605.1 Terriglobia bacterium
ATCGGTACCGCGTCCTGCAGGTGCGTCCGGCCACTCTTAAGGATCCCATCAAATTCAACCGCTTTCTTTCGAAAGGCGCTTTCCAGGGCCTCCAGGGCTGGATAAAATTCATCGAGAAGCAGCAAGGCGGCCATACGCGCGGCGGCCGGAAACGTATCATTCGTCGATTGGCCAAAGTTCACATGGTCATTGGGATGAACGATCGAATGATCTCCCAGACGGGGTTTCAACCCCTGGCGTCTCGCCAGATGAACAATCGCAAGATTGGCGATCACCTCATTAACGTTCATATGGAAACTGACCCCAGCCCCAGCCTGATAGACGTCAACCACGAACTGATCGCGGTAGAGGCCACGGCCAATATCGGTAGCGGCGTGGATGATGGCCCGCCCAATGGGGCGCGGAATAAGGCCGAGCTGCACGTTGACCTCAGCACATGCGAGCTTGAGCAGGGCATATGCCTTGATGAAGGCAGGATGGGCCCGGAGTCCGCTGATGGGGTAGTTCTTGATGGCACGCGCGGTCTGGGCGCCATAGAAAGCCTGGGCCGGGACTGTGACGCTGCCCAGTGAATCCACTTCCGTCCGAGTTTTCATGGGTGGACTTTCCGCAGCCAGCCTTGGTCGCTTCTCTATGCGCACACCTTAGCCAGCGGCCTGGCGGCCCAAGGCTGACGGAGACGATGTTGCGCTACCGCAACTTGAGGGCCACGGCATCGCCGGCCAGCAGTCCGCAGATGCGGCTTTTCGAAATGCTTTCACCAGCTTTTCGCGCCGTTGCTGATGCTGGCCCCGGGGTAGTGACTCAGTTCGATGTAGAGGCGTCTTGATGCCGCCATGGGGCGAGGTAAACTCGCCGCTACGGCACCAAACTGAGTCACTACCGACCTCCGGGGCTTCGATCTTGGCGGAAACCGCGCGCACCTCGTCGGAGCCCGCGATTACAAAGGGATGTGGATGACGCTTCATCATGGGAATACTTGCGTTAGGCGGTCACTCGTTGGGCGGAAGCTCCCTGGCGCTGATGCGCGATGCGCAAATTGCTGATGACCTGTGTACAGAACGCAGTCTCAATCACTTGCTGCCCCCGGAACCGGCTGCTGGAGTCCTAGCCGGAACCGCGTAGGCCGTATACGATGATGGAAACTTGGCGAGTTCCTGTCGCGCCACGTCGCGCGCCTGCTGATCGCCGGAAATGAGACGCTGCATCACCGCCATCACCAGGCCACGATCCTCGGACTGGCGGGCGACAGCAGCGGCTTCGAGAGCCTTGGCGGAGATCAAGGGGTCCGGCGAATCGAGCAGCGGCAGAATGGCTCGTGCCACGGTCTCGGCGGCGTCACGATCGTAAAAAGTGATGGAATCGTAGTCGTTGCCAATGCCGCCGCGCAGGAAATAATAATCGAGCGCGGTCAGCACGGTCTGGCGCGCCGTGGGATTATCCGGTTGCAACGTCGCGGCCAGCTCCTGAGCCATCGGTCTCTCGACTTCCGCAATCCGCGCCGCCTCGGCCTTTTCACGATCCTGCTTGAGCGCCATGGATCGCAGCCAGTTATCGTGAAACTGCACGGTGTTGTCATCCAGAATGTTATAAATAGCCTGGGCAATGTTCAGGCGCACCAGCGGCTGTTCGCGCTCAACCGCAGCGCGTTTGAGGAAAGCGTCTTCAATCTGCCGCCTCAAGCTGAAATCGTCCGTCCGGTACCACCACCGCCACAGGGCTTTCAACGACTCGATGCGAACCAGCATGTCAGGATCGTTGACGTGCTGAATCAAGGCGCGCGCCACGTCTTTGCGGTCCACCATGTGGTACCAATACTGATAGAAGACGCGCGCCGCGCCGCGCCGCATATAATCATCGGGGCTGGCCAGCGCCGTCTTGACGGCATCGACGGCTCCGGGCACTCCGTCATTGCCAAGCTGGCGCAAGGACCACGCTGCCGCCCGGCTCACCATCTTGGTACGGTCGCCAAGCGTATTTTCCAAGGGGCTTACAGCCTCGGCAAACGGCGCCGGGTTCGGCGCGTCAACCGCCATGCGGCCGATGGCGGACGCTGCCGCCTCGCGGACTAACGGCTCGGGACTTTGCAGCAGCGGCAAGACGTCGCGCCGATGAGCCGGATCACGGTCATACCAGACCTGATCGAGCCAGTGGAGGGTGGGGACCAGTTGCAGCGGCGCTCGATGAGCGCCAGTTTGCGCATCGGTAGATCCGAGGGTTCGGCGGTCCCTTCCAGGGTAAACTCCGACCGCCGCTACAGCGACGGGTGGAGATGCGGGCGGTGCCAGCGCCTGGCCCTGGCGCGGATACATCTGCGAAAGCCCCATGACGGCCCAGCTCGTTTCCAGGTGCGGTTGCAGGAATAGCTCGCCTTTGGTGTCGAGCCAGCCGCCGAAATCGCGCTGCAGGCCGAGCAGCCAGTGCGTGGCTTTCTGCACGCGCGGGTCCTGCATGTTGTAGCCGGCGAGCTTCAAGGTGTAGAGCACCTCGCCGGTCACAAACTGCAGGCTGGGGTCCGTCTTTTTCTCAAACGGGGCGCGCGCCGCCGCGTCAAAAAACTGCTCGTTGGACATGTACTCCGCCGTCACCCATCCCCCATCGGTGTGCTGGCGCGCCAGAATCTTCTGGATGTTCTGCTGAACGATGGGCTGGAATCGCGGCTCGAGCCTCGAGTCGGCCTTCATCATCATCACCATGCCCTTGGTCTGCTCAACGATGTCCTCAAGATCGTTGGTGCGGTCGGAAGTCATCAGATCTTCGACGTGCGCGGCAGACTTGGCAAGGCCGGCGATCTCGGCGGCGTTCTGGTCTCCATGAGCCGCTCGTTGCGCTTCTTCGTGAAGCAAGAACCAGGAATCCGAAGCCACCCGAAAATCGCTGATGGGCCGGTTGCCGTCGAACTCGTAGTTACGGGTCTTGGTGGGTTGAAACTTCGCCATGTAATGCACGGTATCGACCCGGGGCAGGAGTTGGCGCGCGTCGTAGACAAGCTGTGGGTAATGGGTGAGGAAGGTGGGCGTGGCGGTGGGCCTGTGGCTCACCAGATTCTCATACATCAGCAGCATTTTGCCGAGTCGGCTGATGCCATTGGTGGGCGCGAGCTCGAAGCGCAGCCAGTAAGTGTGTTTGAATCCGTACAAGGGCGCGGGCGCGTTATAGAGCTTGTCCATCATGAACTTGAATTCCGGATGGTTGCGTACGGTGTAGCCGTTCCGCACCGCTGTCAGCGTGGAAAGCATCACGAAGTGCGCGGGATGGCAGGTGATGCAGCGCTCCGTCTCATCGGTTACGTTTTCGGCTCGAGTGCGGACGGCGCCCTTGCGAGGCGTGTTGGAGAAGAAAGAATCGCCTACATCCACCATATAACGCATGGCCAGATCGACGGCTTTGCGCGGATCGCTGTAGGGCGGCACATCGTAGAGAGACGTTCGCAAACTCCAACGCGGATGGTTGGCCTTCACGCTCAGGTAATAGCGGCCAGGAGTGAGCACGCGCGTCAGGAATTTGAAATCGACCAGCTCATCGGTTTGATCGTCGTGGCGAATTTCGGTGGGGTCCTTGCCTTGGAGGTATTCAACCAGGTGCGGCCCCTGCACCCCATTTTCCATGCGGTAAAGCTTCATGGTGCAAGGAATGTCGCGGTCGAGCAAATCCAGCTCAAAGAAAACGAGCTTAGGAGCGGAGTTCTTGTATTCAAACGTCAGCCACTGCCAGCCGTTCTTGCCTTCGTTGGTGTTGTAAAGGTATTCGATGTCGTCGGATGTCCCGAAGACTGTCTTGCCGAGTAGCATGGGCGAGGCGTGTTGCCAGTCGCGGGCGGTGTTCGGCACAAGCTGATGGGCATCGTCACCCGTCACAGCCAGCGGCCGGATCGCAATCTGGTAACCGATGGCTTGCGGGGCATCGGAAGCATGGGCCGCTGTTAAGGCCAGCTTGGCAGCGCCGGCTCGCGCGGCGCGAATGATGAAGTACGCGCCGGGGTCGCCGGAGTGCAGACCCTTGCTGATCGTGGGATTGCCCGGCGAGTCAAAGCTCACCTGAACTCTCGCCACGGGCGGCATGATGTCCTGCTTGACGACGTTGAAGGTGATGGGCGAGGCGATTTTGCGCGGGATCAGTTGATCCGGAGTGGTCAGCTTGGAAGGTGAGTCCAGACTGATGTCGACGGAGTAGAGCGCGCCAGGCGTTAGGCTGGGTGTGGCCCACTGCTGAGTCTGGCCGGGTTGGATGGACGCCTTCACCACGCGGCCAAGCTCTACAGAAGCCGGCGCCGCCAAGGGTGGGGCATCAGGACCGCCTTTGGCGGCGGCGAATGCTAAGCCAACCCCTTGCGACGCTGAGGCATTGCGGAACGGCCCGAAATACCAGCCGCACAGGGATATCACCACAATGCCAAGCGCCAGCCCCAGAACCTGATGGAACCACGAGCTTGATATGGGACCGGACTTCGACCACCGCTTCATAGCTCACCTCGGATAAGCGCAACCAGCACTTCTTCGCCTGATTTTACGCTCAGCGACTGGCACATTCAAGGACAGGTTTCCAAAACCGGCGCGACTCGCTAAGAAGCCGGGACGATTGCTCCGCTTCGTTTCCGGTTCGTTTTCCATCCACAATAACATAGTCTTTTTTATCAATAATTTACGAGTCCAATGAGCATCGCTGAGACGTCATTTTCCGGTTCGTTTTCCGACTTTACGAGATGCCAACCCTTTGTTTTCAATAATATCCCCGCTTCGTTTTGCAAAAATAACATCTCTTTTTTTTTCGTGCGTTTCTGACGGACCTTATTTTTCAAGCAAATAGCCAAACCACTTCTTTTCCCACGGAAATGCCGCGTGGTGAGAGCAGAGCCCATGGCAC
>JBOGKI010000397.1:0-4854 GCA_050745605.1 Terriglobia bacterium
CCGCTACAGGAGCCAAACTGAGTCACTACCTTTTGACGCCCGCCTTTTGCGGGCGGCCCGCCCCGGCGCGCGTCCGGATTAAATGGCCGCCGCAAACGGCAGGAGCGCAATGTTGCGGGCGCGCTTGATGGCGAGGGCCAAAGTCCGCTGATGCGGCGAGCAGGTTCCGGTCAAGCGGCGCGGCAGAATCTTGCCGCGCTCGGAGACGAACTGGCTGATCAGTCTGACTTCCTTGTAGTCGATGAAGTCAATCTTCTCCTCGCAGAATTTGCAGACCTTGCGGCGCCGGAAATATTGCTTGCGGCCTCCGGGACCGCCGGACCCTGCGGAGGGTCTCGATCCGCTGGGGGGCCGGCTACCGCTGCGGCCTTCGGGTTTGTGACTTCTTCGGGTTGGGGGCATGACAATCGGCTCCTTTTTGACAGTCAGCTTGGCAGAGTTTCCCCAGCGGGCGCCGCGGGCTCAACCGGGATCACCGGGGCGGCGGGCGGCGACGCTGCCGCTTTCGCAGGACGCCGGGCCGCTCTCTTCTCGCGAATCACTTTCATCTTGGCGGCGCGCTTCAATTCCTCATCGACGCGAATGGTCATGAATTTGATCACCGTGTCGGTGACTTTCAAGCGCCGCTCGAGCTCCTTCACGGTATCGCCGCTGCCTTCGAGGACGAAGAGGACGAAGAAGCCCTCGCGCTGGCGCTCCACGCGGTAAGCCAGCCGGCGGCGTCCCATCTTCTCCACTTTTTCCATCTTTCCTCCAGCCTCTGTGGCGAAAGTCCCCATGTGGGCGATGAGCTTCTCAATTTCCTCGTCCGGAAGGTCGGGCCGAACAATGAAAATCACTTCGTATTTGTGCATGAAACCTCACGATTCCGGCGGCTGAATCCGCTGATTGTAGCGGTTCATGGCCGTTTGAATGCCATCCTTCAGAATCACGCCGGCAGCCTCCACGGCGCGGTCCACCATATCTGCCACCGTTTCCAGATCGGATTTACGGAAACGGCTCAGCACCTGCGAAGCCCGGTCAGAGACCGGATGATCCGGCCCAATGCCCATGCGGATGCGAATAAAGCGATCCGATTGGATCGATCCGATGATCGACTTCAAGCCATTGTGGCTCCCGGCGCTACCGCTGGCTCGGATTCTCAGGCTCCCGAGCGGCAAATCCAGCTCGTCCATCCAAACCAGCAGACCCTCGGGCGGAATCTCATACCGTTCCAACAGCCGCGCAACGGACTGGCCGCTCAAGTTCATGTAGGTCTGCGGCTTGGCCAGAATAATCTCGTGGCCTTGCCAGCGACCGCGCGCGATCAACGCCTGAGCCTCGGGCCGGGTCACTTCAAGTCCCAAATCGTCAGCCAGCCGGTCCACCGCCATAAAACCCAGATTGTGCGGCGTCAGGACATATTCAAAGCCTGGGTTTCCGAGGCCAACGATCAGCTTCATAAGGGTCGAAGAAGCGATCGGCCTCCAGGCTTGCAGTTGATCTTCGCGCCCTGAACGCCGATCAAACTGAAACACTTTCCAGAGTACGGGCTCATAGCAAGCGCTGCGCTCGCCGCGGCCACCCGTTCAACCTATTTAATTTCAATGGCTTACAAGCAATCAGACCCCTATTTGGCGGCCCCTTTATGCTCATAAGTTATTGATAGCAAAGAGCATCACTGGGCGATTGCGGCTGCTCTCCGGCCATCGCCGGTTCCCTTGGCAGATATTGAAAGAGCCGATCTAGTTTTTTCAATAACTTGCCCGGGTCGGTCGGTTACTTTTAATGCTGCTATGGCAACTCTTCTGCGAGAAGCTCAACTCTCCTTCTCTTTCTCTTTCTTCTTCGGGCCTCCCTCCGCTTCCTCGGTCTCCTCTTCAGCCTTGGCCTTGCGGATCAGCTCCGGCTCGGCAGGCAGAACCTCGGCCACTTCGGCTGCCGGCGCTTCTTCCTCAACCTTCAGCGCCACAACGTGAGCCACAACCCGGCCCGGATCGGTGAGCACTTTGATGCCCGGACCAAAGGGTAGGTCGGAGACTCGCAGGTGGTGGCCAATCGTCAATTCCGTCACCTCCACCGTGACGGATTCTGGAATGGCGTCCGGCAGGCACTCCACCTCGACCTCGCGGAGAGCGAACTCAAAAATGCCGCCCTGGACCTTTACGCCCTTGGGCTCACCGGTGACGTGAACGGGTATCTTCAGCTTCAGCTTCGTATTCTTGGTAATTCGCACCAGGTCCACATGCAGAAGGCCGCCGTGAACAGGATCAACCTGCCAATCCCGCAACATCACGCGCACGGGTTCCTTGCCGGCGATCTCCAGGGACAGGATGGAAGTGTGGCTGGCCTCCGAGTGAATGACCGGTGAAAGGCTGCGGGGATTCAGGGTCACGGGCAGGGCCGGGGCATCGCCGCCGTAAACCACACCCGGAACGCGTCCGGCGTGACGCAGCCTTCGCGATGCGTTCTTGCCAAAGTCCTCGCGCGGGGTGGCTTCTACTTTCGTCATGGGGCTCATAGAATCATTCCCTCAATTCTCAAAAATCGGCCTCTGGACCAGACGCGCAGCGCTGGGTCAGGGCTGGCTAAGGCTCAGATAAACAGCTTGCTGACCGACGTCTCCTCGTGTATGGAGCGGATGGCGTCTGCCAGCAGCCGGGCGACGCTCAGCACCTTGATCTTGGGGCAATGGCGTCCTTCTTCGGAAAGAGGGATGGAATTGGTGATGACCAGCTCTTCGAGCATGGAATCGCACACCTTCTGCACGGCATCGCCCGCGAAAACACCATGGGTCACGCAGGCGTAGACCTTGGTCGCGCCATTTTCCCGCAGCGCCTGAGCACTGCGCGCCAGGGTGCCCGCGGTATCCACCATGTCGTCCACAATCAAGCAGGTTTTGCCGCCCACCGCCCCGATCACATTCATCACTTCGACGGTATGAGCGTCTTCGCGGCGCTTGTCAATAATCGCCAAGGGAGCATCGAGCCGCTTGGCAAAAGCTCGCGCCCGCTCCACACCGCCTGAATCCGGGGAGACCACCACGACATTCTTGAGTTTGAGCCGCCGGAAATAATCCACCGTCACGGGCGTCGCAAAAAGGTGATCCACCGGAATGTTGAAGTAGCCCTGGATTTGCCCGGCGTGCAGGTCCAGAGCCAGCACGCGATTCGCTCCGGCCGAAGTCACCAGGTCCGCCACCAATTTGGAGGAAATCGGAACGCGGGGGCGGTCCTTGCGATCCTGCCTGGCGTAGCCATAAAACGGGATGACGGCGGTAATGCGGTCGGCAGAGGCCCGGCGGAAGGCGTCCATCATGATCAGCAGCTCCACCAGATTGTCATTCACCGGCCGACACGTGGGCTGCACCACAAACACGTCCATGCCGCGAACATTCTCCAGAATCTGAAGCCGCACTTCGCCATCCGGAAACCTGCCGACTTGCACCTTGCCCTCGGGCACGTGCAGGTGCTTGCAGATTTCCCGCGCCAATGCTGGATGCGCGTTGCCGCTGAAGACTCTCAGGCCGCTCGAGCTTCTGGCTACCGTTTTGCGCCCGTTCAAAGCGTTTCCGTCGCCTCCTTCCTTCAAGAGTCTCGGTAACAGCGGCGTCTGTTGCAGCGGTCGGAGTCTGCCCTGGAAGGGACCGCCGGTCTTGATCTTTCAAGAACTTCGGCGCTCACCGAGCGCCGCTACAGCGTCGAAATCGAAGCGGTCACACCGGCTCTTCATACCTGGCTGGGAGGCCTGGATTCGAACCAGGGTTCCATGCTCCAAAGGCATGTGTCCTACCTCTGGACGACCTCCCAGTGAAATGGTTCGCTCTGTTCGGTTCGCAATAGCCCAAGCCTCGTACCTAAATGACAGGTCTACACTACCCGCATCCCCAGAGGCGATGATAAGTTTTACGATTGAGCGTCTGAGTGT
The DNA here is from genome assembly GCA_050745605.1 of Terriglobia bacterium. GTDB lineage: Bacteria > Acidobacteriota > Terriglobia > UBA7540 > UBA7540 > CALCEB01. The sequence goes on from JBOGKI010000397.1 coordinate 3,907, forward strand.
GAAATGTCCGCCAGGCTGTGGGGACAATCCGCATCGCTTGAAGAAGTTTTCCGGGGGAATCGAAAATTGCGTAGACGGCAGACCCGCTACCCGTCAGGCATGCAGTTTCGGCTCCGGCCCGGATGAGCTGGCTCTTCAAGCGTCCCAGTTCTGGCCACTTTGCGAAAACGACGCATTCAAAGTCGTTTTCGGCCGGTCCCCAAAGGTTAAGGGGTCGCTGTGACCACACGCCGAAACCATCGATTCTACTCAGTTCCTCTCGCGTTGTCAATCGGGAGCTGGCCTGGCGGTAGGCGTCCGCGGTCAGCATCTTGACACCCGGAAAGACCACCAGACATTCGGCAGGATCCAAATCCTCGAGCGGATAGACTTCCTGGCCGCGGCCGCAGCCAAGCACCCGGCCGCCCAGGAGGAACAGCGGAACGTCCGACCCAATCCTGGCGGCGAGCACGAATTGCTTCGTGGCGCCCAGAAGGTCGCCAGTCAACCGCTCCAGCCCGGCCAGCGTTGCAGCAGCGTCGCTGCTGGCGCCACCCAGGCCGCTTCCCGCGGGAATGAATTTCTCAATCTGCACTTCAATTCCACCGCGGAACGGGGCAGCTCGCCTCCAAAGCTCAGCGGCTTTGTAAACCAGGTTGGCGCGGCCTGACGGCGCGTCTTCGCCCTTTGAGGTTACTTGGATGCCGCGCCCGCCCCGGTCAATCGTCAAGGTTAAGCGGTCGTGCAGCCGTAAGGTTTGATAAATGGTGCGTATTTCGTGATACCCGTCCGGCCGCCGGGAAAGGATCCTGAGGCCGAGGTTGATTTTGGCGAACGCGCGAAGGCGGATGGAGGATCTCAATGGAGGTTGGTTTGGAGGTAGCGCGGACCTGTTGCGTAGGTCCGCGGTTGGTGTAGAGCAAAAGCCCGCCGGGTCAATCCGCCAGATGATGCTTAAGCGTCTTAAGC
>JBOGKI010000398.1:0-4847 GCA_050745605.1 Terriglobia bacterium
GCGCCGAAGGGTGCGCGGAGTCGTGATAAATGGTGTTCGTCGCCTTGACCCAGCGCGAGCCAGTCTCCGGACTTTCACCCGTATTCAGATTGCGGTCGAAGCGCGGAAAATTGCTGCTGGAGACTTCCAGGCGCAGCCGATGCCCCGCCAGGAAGACATTGCTGGTGGCCCAAAGGTCAATCGAGAATTTGTAGATTTGGTTCGGCGTCATGAACTCCGGATGCTCCGCCGAATCGCGATAGCGCGCGCGGAGGATTCCTCCCGTCACGTTGCGGGCAAATCCATCCGGAGTGACATCGACAAGCTTGGCAGTGAAATCCGTATCCACGGCGGTGGAGCTGGCATAGAGCTCCAGGTGCACTGGCCCCGTCACGTTGAGGTCGTGCGTCAGGGACGGCGTTGAGTAAACCAGAACGTCGAGGCGGGATTCGTTGGGCCGCTGATCGCGCGCTCCGGGTTCCAGGTGTTCCGAATCACAGCAAAGCCTGCCACCGATGGTCGGAACCGGGTTGGAAGGGTCGTAGACAAACTGGTCCGATGATTCCTGGCCCGGAGTATCGGTGCTGATGGTCCCATTTCCCGAAGTGGAGTTGGCTCTCCCCTGGGAGTGAAGGTAATAGATCGTGGATTCGGCGCCGGCAGGAGGCCAACTGTCCGCCTCGCGCCACTCGTTCCTACCCATCTCGAAGTACTTGACCGGCTTTTCCTGCGCCATCCCGTTCTGCTCGCCCTTCAGGAGGTAGTCATACCAGCGCAGCATCACGGTGTCCATGTCCACCACGGACGCCGCGCCAAAATCCACGTCACCGATGCGGGGTCCCCCGCCCGCGTGACCACCCACTATGATCAGCAACCGCTGGCCGTTGCGTGCTGCATCGGTTCCGCCATGCGCCTTGATGCCCATGTAGTTGCGCAGCGTCCCGCCCAGAAACAGGTCATACCAACCGCCGGTATGGAACGCCGGGACGCGAATGCGCGAATAATCCGCTTCAATCGACCACTGCTTCCAGTAATCGTCGTAACTCGGATGATGAATCCAGTCGAGGAAATAGGGCGCCAAGGTTTGCAGCCCCTGGTTGCCCAAAGTGGCGGGGGCAGGGAAGAGCGAATAGCTTTCGAGCGGCAGTGTCGCCGCGAATTTCATGGCATTTGTGCCTTCCGCAACCCGCCGGTTAAGAGTGTCCTGAGCCAGCCCGGACGTCCAGGATTCATCAAACCATTGGGTCAGCGCGCCACCCTGATAAGTCCAGTTGGCATGGTAATTGGAGGCGGTGACGATGGGGAAAATCCCGGCGAGATGCGGCGGATGGGCGATGGCTTCGAGCATCTGCGTGGCGCCCACATAGGACCCGCCGAACGCACCCACCTTTCCATCGGAATAGGGCAGCGCGGCGGCCCATTCCACCGTGTCATAGCCGTCGTCCGATTCGTGTTTGAACGGATACCATTCACCCTCCGAAGTGTAACGGCCACGGCAATCCTGGATGATTACAACGTAACCGTGCGCGGCGTCCTTAAACGCAGTTACCACCTCGTTGGCTTTGTTATAGGGTGTGCGCTCCAGCAAGACGGGGAACTTGCCGGGAGCGTCCGGCCGGTAAATATCCGCCCGCAGGATGACGCCGTCCCGCATCTTCACCGGCACGTTTTGTATCAGGCTAACTCGGTAGGATGGGGCGCCCTGGGCGGGGACGGACGCCAAAGCCAACAGAACGACACTCACTGCGAATAGGGATTGTCGCTTCACGCCGGTCTCCTTCAACTGAGATTGGAATCTATGAAGTGAGGGAGTATAGAACATCCGCGCGAGAAAGCAAGAATAGTTCGCGCGCGGCATGCTCGCGAAGCAAAAGCAAGAACGCGCATTCACGAGGGCGCTGATAGCTGAAAAGCCCACGGCACTTGAACCGTGCCGTGGCTACCGCGTATGCCGCCTGCCGCCTAAAATTAAACTGTTACTATTCGTAGCGCAGCGCCACGATGGGATCGAGCCGAGCCGCTTTGGTGGCGGGCCAAATGCCGAAGAACAGCCCGACGCTGACGGAGACAATGAAGCCGATGACGATGGACCAGATGGGGACGCTGGTGGGAAACTGGGGCACCAGCGACTTCACCAGAAAGCTGATGGAGCAGCCCAGAAGAATGCCGAGGACTCCTCCGGCACCGCTCAGCGTCATGGCTTCCAGCAGGAATTGCCAGGTGATATCGCTGCGTCGCGCGCCGATGGCCTTGCGCACGCCAATTTCGCGGGTGCGCTCGGTGACGGAGACCAGCATGATATTCATCACGCCAATGCCGCCGACCAGCAAGCCAATGGAGGAGAGCACCACCATGGCCAGCGCGGTGGTGGCGATGATCTGCTTGAACTGGCCGATGATGGTCTCCGCCGTGGCCAGGCCGAAGCTGTCCGCCTGCCAGGGCTTGACGCGGCGGCGGCGGCGAAGCACACCCGTGATTTCATCCTGCGCCTGACTCATGCGGCCGGGATAGGCCATCGCCATGATGAAGTTGTCCTTCACGGCCGGGTAAATCTGCTTGTAGGTGAGATAAGGGATGAAGACCACGCGGTCGTTGCCAGTGTCGCCGAGGAATTCCTTGCGTTTGCCCAGCGTGCCGATGATCTGGAAGGTGTTGCCGCCCACGATGATGTTCTTGCCGATGGGATCTTCGTGCGGGAAGAAGCGGGTCACCAGGTCGGCGCCGATCACCGCCACGAAGCGGCGGTGCTCATTCTCAGCCTCCGTGTAGAAGCGGCCCTCGGCCAGCGTGGCATTGCTGATGCGGAAGTCTTCGGCCGTGGCGCCGGTCAAATTGCCGTCCAGCATGTCCATGCCTTTGTACTTGATGACCGGCGGAGTGGACTGCCAGTTGTTCAATTCCACCGCTACGTCTTCCACGTCCGTACACTCGTCGCGGATGGCCATGGCGTCGTCAAAGGCGAGGGGCTTGCGCAGCCGTTCCTCGCGCGTCAGATCGAAATGGATGCCGGGTTGGAATTTGTAAATGAAGATGGTGCGGGCGCCGAAGGACTTGGCGACGTCGGCCATCTGCGTGGAGAGTCCGGAAATCAGGGAGGCGACGGCGATCACCGTGGTGGTGCCGATCAGCACGCCCAGCACGGTGAGGAAAGACCGCACCTTATGGCTGCGCAGCGTGTCGAGCGCCAGCAGCAGATTTTCTCCGATGTTTCGCCGGTAGGCTTGCATTTCAGGCTTCCGTTCGCAGGGCTTCAATCGGATCGAGCTTGGCCGCCTTGCTGGCCGGATAGATGCCGAAGAAAAGTCCCACGATGGCCGAAAGCAACAATCCGACCACGACGGCGCTCACCGGCACGGCGGCCGTGAAGACAATGTTGACCAGGGCGCTGATGCCATAAGCAAAGATGACGCCCAACAAGCCCCCAGCAATCGCCATCACCGCGGATTCGGTGATGAATTGCAGGAGGATGTCGCGGCGGCGGGCGCCCAGCGATTTGCGAATGCCGATCTCGTGCGTCCGTTCCGTGACGCTGGCCAGCATGATGTTCATAATGACGATGCCGCCGATCACCATAAATACGGCCACTACGCCGATGGTGACGGCAAAGATCGAGCCGGTCAGTTGCTGCCAGGCGGTCATCAGGGTGTCGGAGCTGTTGATGCCGAAATTGTCCTCCGCATCATAGGTCAAGTGGCGGCGGGCGCGCATCAGCGCCGTGACTTCATCCTCCAGCGCCGCCATCTGCCCGTCGCTATAAGCCTGAACGGAGACGTTGAGATGAGGCCGGGCCACGAAGACCTTTTGAAAGGTGGTGAGCGGAATCTGCACGAAGTTATCCTGGCTTTGGCCGAAAGTGGTGCCAATTTCCTTGGCCGTGCCGATGACGCGGAACGGCAGGCCTTTGACCAGAATCTCACGGTTGATCGGATCGACGTTGGGGAAAAACTTCTTGACCAGATCGTGGCCGATGAAGCACACCATGGAGCGGTGATCGTAGTCGGTATCGTTGAAGAAGCGGCCCATTTCCACTTTGGAGGCGCCGATGTCGATCATGCTCGGCGTGTCGCCGCTCACTTCCACCGATTCCATGGTCAGGGTCTTGTACTTCACGTCGGGCGGAGGCCTCAGGCCGGCATCGGCGCCAATCTCCATATAGCCGGGCAAGTTCGCCTGGAGGAACGCGTAATCGTCCATGAGAATGGGTTTGTTGCGCCGTTGCGCCCGCAGCCATGCTTCGTAACCCGTCGCCCACTTGAACTGGCTGACAATGAAGGTGTTGACGCCGAGGTTGGCCACGTGATTGGCGATGTAAAGGTTCATGCCGTTTACTACGGACATCACCACGATGAGTGTGGTAGTGGAAATGACTACGCCCAACAGGGTAAGAAACGAACGGAGTTTATGGGTGCGTAGCGCCTCAATGGCGATTCCAAAAGCCTCACGGGCCGTGAACCAGAAGTTCCCTTGATGGTGGCGCGTTTCAAGCGGAAGAGGTAGCGCAGGATGCGTTTCGGCAATGGTTCCCACAACATCTCCAGAGATTGTGACCTAAAAGCACAGATGTTTTGTTTTCAATAACATCCTAGCTTCGTTCCCTCAAATCAGATCGAAGGCAGAAAGCAGAAGGCAGTTGGCAGCGGAGAGCTAGTGCATTCTGCCTTGTCGGTGACGTTTTCAAATATCAGATCCTTTGTTATCATATACATTCAAGCTTCGTTCCCTTAAACCGCAGTATCTCGGCCATGGCACCCACGGCCGACCGCCCTCTGCCTTCTGCCTACTGCTCTTCCGAGGCCGACGGCGGTAGTGGTGCAGTTTGCTGTAGCGGCGCTCTATGAGCGCCGAAAACGATGTGGAATCAACAGCGG
>JBOGKI010000399.1:0-4845 GCA_050745605.1 Terriglobia bacterium
GACCGCCGCTACAGCAAACTGTACCAAGACCGAAAATTGACACCGCTGGAGGCGTGTGTTAGCTTTGGAGCTTAAGAGTAAGAGCCGCACCAATCCTGGCGCCCTCATTTTCTCCCGGGAAAAAACCATGAAACCGAGTATGACATCTCCCGTGCAGCCGCCGGTTAAGCCGAACGACCCGTTTTTCGCCGAACGATACGGGATCACTGCTCACGATCTTGAGAAATACCTTGCCGCCACGCTCGCGGAGGGCGGCGACTACGCCGACCTTTATTTCGAGCACACCACCACTTCCTCGATTCTGATTGATGAGTCGCTGGTGAAGACGGCGAGTGAAGGCATCTCCATGGGTTGTGGGGTGCGGGTGGTGGCGGGCGAGCAAACGGGCTATGCCTATACGGACGATCTGGCGCCGGAACGGATTCTGAAGGCGGCCGGAATCGCGGCTCGCATTGCCAGCGGCCCGGCCCGCGTTTCCTCTGTCGGGCTCAGTGAGATTGAGCCGACTCACAACTTCTATCCCGTGGCGCTGCCACCCACCGACCGTGAACTTGGGGAAAAACTGGAGCTGGCCCGGCGCGCTGACCGCGCGGCTCGGGGTTATGACTCCAGTATCCAGCAGGTGCGGGTCACTTACGGTGATCAGATCCGGCACGTTCAGATCGCGGCGTCCGATGGCCGCATCGTGTCGGATTTCCAACCCCTCGTCCGGCTCAGCGTTTATGCCATCGCCCAGCGCGATGGCGCCAGGCAGTCCGGATCGAGCGGCGGCGGTGGTCGCGTCGGCCTCGATTTCTTCCAGGGCGAAAATTCGCCGGAACATCACGGGCGTGAGGCAGCGCGGCAGGCGGTGGTGCAACTGGACGCGACCGAGGCGCCGGCGGGCGAAATGGAAGTGGTGCTGGCCCCAGGATGGCCCGGCATTCTTCTACACGAAGCCATTGGTCACGGCCTGGAAGCGGACTTCAACCGCAAACAGATTTCCGCCTTCAGCGGCAAAATCGGCCAGCGCGTGGCTTCTGACCAGTGTACGGTGGTGGATGACGGCACCATCCCGAGCCGTCGCGGATCGATTAACGTGGATGACGAAGGCGCCCCGACCCAGAAGACGGTACTGATTGAAAACGGCATCCTCAAGGGCTACCTGCAGGACCGCCTCAGTTCCAGTTTGATGAAAAGCGCCGCCACCGGCAACGGCCGGCGCGAAAGCTACGAGCACATTCCCATGCCGCGCATGACCAACACCTACATGCTTCCCGGCCAGGACAGCCCCGAGGACATTATTCGCTCCGTCAAGCATGGCCTGTATGCCGTCTATTTTGGTGGTGGGCAGGTGGACATCACCAACGGCAAGTTCGTGTTCTCGGCTTCGGAAGCCTACCTGATTGAGGATGGTAAGATCACCGCGCCGGTTAAGGGCGCAACCCTGATTGGCGATGGACCCACGGTGTTGACCCGCGTCACGGCGGTCGGAAGCGATCTGAAGCTCGATCCCGGCATCGGCACGTGCGGCAAAGACGGGCAAAGCGTCCCCGTCGGCGTGGGCATTCCAACTATCAAGGTCAGCCGCTTGACCGTGGGCGGCACGGCGCCGCGCGCCGCGCAGTCATTTATGTAGCAGGTTACTGAAAGACTCTTTTTATCTGTCATTCTTAGCGCAGCGAAGAATCTGCTTTTGTTTTGAATCAACATCTTGCGACATTCTTCGTCGCCTTCGGCTCCTCAGAATGACGTGCCTTCAGGATTTTTCAGCAACCTGGGTGGGGCGGTGCAGAAAACCACGATGAGCGAACCACAACTTCAAAATATTGCACAAGACTTAACCCGCCGTGCCATGCGCGCCGGCGCCACTGCCGCGGACGTGATCGTGCGCGAGGGTGATGAATTCTCCGCCACGGTCCGCATGGGGCAGATTGAAAATTTGAAAGAAGCGGCCTCAAAGATTCTGGGCCTGCGCGTTTTCAAAGGCTCTCGAAGCGCCAATTCCTATTCCAGCGACTTCTCTCCAGCATCGCTGGCGCGGCTGGTGGAGCGGACGCTGGCCATGGCCGGCGCCACTTCCGAAGACCCTGCCAACGGGCTGGCGGAGCGCGAGACGCTGGGGCAATACGCCGGAGACCTCGGGCTTTACTTTCCGGACGTCATGGAGATCCCGGTGGAACGGCGCATCGCCATGGCTCGGCAGGCTGAGGAAGCGGCGTTTGCCTCCGATTCTCGCATCCGCAACTCCGAAGGCGCCACGTTTGAGGCCTCATCCGGCACGCAAGCCTATGCCAGTTCGCACGGATTCGCCGGCAGCTACCGCTCCTCTTATTGCGGCTTCTCCGTGGTCCCGGTGGCCGTGGATGGCGCCAGTGGGGGCATGCAGCGAGACTATTGGTATAGCGCAGCGCGCCACGCCAAAGGGCTTGAAGCGCCGGAATCGGTGGGAAAGAAGGCTGCGGCCAGGACCTTGCGAAAGCTCGGCGCGCGCAAGGTGGCCACATCAAGAGTGCCGGTAATTTTCGATGCGGAAACGGCGCGGTCGTTGCTCGGTCATATCTTCGAGGCAGTTCGGGGCGACGCCATCTATCGCAACGCATCCTTCCTGGCCGGCAAATTGAACGAAACGGTGGCGGGTGAAAACATCACAGTGACGGATGACGGCTTGCGGCCTTCCGGCTTCGGCTCGCGGCCCTTTGACGATGAAGGGGTGCCGCCGGCCGTTACCCCGGTGATCGAAAAGGGCGTGTTGCGCAATTACCTGCTGAATAGCTACACGGCGCGCAAGCTGAACCTGCGCACCACGGGGAATGCTTCGCGGGGCGCTTCCGGACCGCCGGGCGTGGGGCCGAAGAACTTCTACCTTCAGCCCGGCACGCGCTCGCCGGAGGAAATGATCCGCTCCGTGAAGAACGGCTTTTACGTGACGGAACTCATTGGCTTCGGTGTGAACATTGTCACCGGGGATTACTCGCGCGGCGCGTCCGGCATGTGGATTGAAAACGGCGAATTGGCGTATCCGGTCGAGGAAGTGACGATTGCCGGAAATTTGCCAGAGATGCTGCGCCACGTGGCGGAGGTGGGGTCCGACTTGGAATTTCGCAGTCCGCTTGCCTCACCGGCGTTACGGGTGGAAGGTTTGACGATCGCGGGCATGTGACCAGCAACGCGGTGCGCGAAACCACCGCGAGAATTCTGCGGTTCGTGGTCTTTTCACTTTTGGGTTGGCGCGGATCGATACTGCTTTTTATCGTTGATTACCCTGACATCGAACCGGGTGTTCACTGATGGCAGAAGGCTACTCAAGCCGCTTCTGGATCCTCGTTTCAATGGGCGTCGTCGGGGTCATTCTGGGAGTGTTGGTTTGGGTGACCCACGACAGAGCCACGAAAGCGGCTTCAGCGCCGGCGATGACGATGGCGGAGAAGGCCTACCTCGGCCAGATTGAAGTCGCCAATCCTCACATGAGCGTCGCCACCAATCTTATGGGTAACACGCTTTATTACCTCGACGCCGACGTTACCAACAAAGGGTCGCGGCGCATCCGGCGCCTTGAGCTTCAACTGGAATTTTTCGACCCGTTTCAGCAGGTTGTGCTGCGTACTACGGAGAACCCGATCGCCGAAGAGGACTCAGCTCTTAGCCCCGGAAAGACACGTCACCTGCATGTGACCTTTGAGCATCTTCCCGCCGAATGGAATCAGGGAGCGCCCAGCTTCACGCCAGTCCTGGTCAAGTTTTAGCCTCGAAGTTCGGCCCTGAAAACAGGGACCAGCGCCGTCGGGACGACGGGCCTTGCGCCCGCCCAGGCGCCGCTACGACTCCCCGGACTGCCGCTGCTCGAAGACTTTGCGCAAGAATTCCTCAGTCGTCTTGAGCCCCTTGTGTCTTGCGAAAATATCAGCCGCCATGCGCTGCGCTTCGGCGTGTGAATATTCAAGCTGCTCGAGCACCTGCACGGCCTCTGCGCGCAGCTCGCTGGCCGGCTCCTTCTCAATGGAAAGCGGCTCGTCAGCAGGCGCCAGCGCAAACTTGGCCATCTTGCCCTTGAGTACCGTGACGATCATCTCCGCCGTCTTCGCGCCGATGCCAGGCAGCTCCTTCAGGAAATCCGTATCTCCATGCTCGATCGCTTTAGCAATGTCGCTCAACGGGCGGACCAAGCATTTCAGTGCTTTCATGAATCCAACGCGGGGAACGACGGTGAACGCCTCAAAGAACTCGCGGTCCAGTGGATCGAGGAAACCGACGAGCTTCGGCGTCAGGTGCCCGCCTCCCACAGCCCCATCGATGTAATAAATGGTGTAAAGAGTCAGCGGATTCCGGCGCTCGCCTTCGGCCGCATGGCGCAGGCGCGAAGCAATGCCCGACGGCACAAAGACCTCATAGCACATCGAATTGACGCGGATCAGCAGCGAATTGTGGCGAATCCTGTCGTAAAGGACCTCGCCGGTAATCTCAGAAATCATGCGCCGTGCCTGAGCAAGATTTGATTGAGCTGGGCGATGCTGCTGCGGCTACTTCGGCGGCCCGGCTGCATGGCGGAAGTTTGCTCCCGGTTCATGCCATCCTTCAAACCGTTGACGTAACACAATGCCGCGGCCAGGGCGTCCGCCACGTCCGGCGGGTAGGGCGTGCGCTCAAGCTGAAACGCCTGGCGTACCGCGCGTTGAACCTGGAGCTTCGAGGCGTTGCCGTTGCCGGTGACGGACTGCTTGATGCGCTTTGCGGAATAGCTGACGACGGGAATGCCCGCCTGGCGAGCAGCGACACAGATCACGCCGCGCGCGTGGCCCATGAGGATGGCCGTGCGCGGATAAAGGGCGTGGCTGTAAACCTCCTCAAGGCAAAGCAGGCGGGGAA
>JBOGKI010000400.1:0-4826 GCA_050745605.1 Terriglobia bacterium
CGCCCGCACTCCACTGCCCTGGGCGCTCGTGCAGGGCCTCATTCTGTTTGTCGCGCTGCTGGTCACGTTCGGGCGAAGGAGTGGTCCTGTGCGCCCAATCGCCCGGAAGAGCCGTCTCTCGCCGCTCGAATTTGTCGAAACTCTCGGTGAACTCTACCGGCGCAAGCGCGCCGCCGCGGCGGCACTGGGTATCGCCTTTGATCGTTTTCGATATCTTGCAGTCCGGCGGTTTGGATTGCCCGTATCCGCCCCGGCCACGGAGATCGCCGCGCGGGCGAGCTCGGAATTAGGATGGAAAGATCCGCGATTTGCGGTGATGCTCGCCGAAAGCGAGCAGGCCCTGCGGAGCGGCCGGCTTCGCGAAGAGAAAGCTCTGCGCTTGATGCAGGATCTTCAGGACGGGCTGCGGCGGCTGGGCCTCACGCCTGCCAACGGCCAGGAGTAACGGTGATGGAGGGTAAGGCCACAGAGTTTGCGGCACGGGTTCGTAAGGAACTTCAAAAGGCGATTGTCGGCCAGCAGGAGATGGTGGACCAGTTGATCGTGGTGCTGCTGGCGGGCGGACATGCCCTGGTGGAAGGCGTTCCGGGCACGGCCAAGACCCTGGCGATCAAGGCGCTGGCCCGGGCCTGCCGCCTCGAATTCCAGCGGGTGCAGGGGACACCGGATTTGCTGCCCTCCGACATCCTGGGCGCCAACGTCTTCCATGCCGCGACAGGCACGTTCAACTTTCATCGTGGGCCCGTATTCACGGACCTGTTGTTGGTCGATGAGGTGAATCGCATGCCTCCGCGCACCCAGGCCGCCTTGCTGGAGTCAATGGAAGAGCGCCAAGTGACGCTGGATGGCGACCGCCACCCGCTGCCTCCGTTTTTTGCGGTCTTCGCGACTCAGAACCCTATCGAATTCGAAGGAACTTATCCTCTGCCGGAAGCCCAGCTCGACCGCTTCTTCTTGAAGATTTCAGTTTCGTATCCGCAATCGGAAGAGGAAGCGGAAATCTTGAGCCGCTATCAGCAAGGTTTTGACGCCCGCGACCTGAACCTGCTGGGCATGGTCCCGATTGAGGCGGAGCTGCTTCAGGCGGCGCGGCAGGAAACCACCGGCGTTCAGGCGGCGGCTTCACTTTTCGGTTACATCAGCGCTATCGTCCGCCGTACGCGCGCCTGGCCCGCCGTGACCCTCGGTGCGAGTCCGCGCGCCACGGTCTTCCTGATGCTTGCGGCCCGGGCGTTCGCCGCGCTTGAGGGCCGCGAATATCTTGTCCCGGATGACGTGAAGGCGGCCGCAAAACCGGTCCTCCGCCACCGCTTGATCCTGAAGTCCGAAGCGGAACTCGAAGGCATCACGCCGGACCGTGTGGTCCAGGAGATTTTGGAAAGCGTCCCCGTGCCGAGGTAATGGACTGAGGCTTTGTCCATGGCAACTCTGCATTCAATTGCGGAACCCAACCGGATTATCCCCGGAGCAGTGACGGCGGCGTGTGAGCCGCTGCGGCGCCCGGCATTTATCTCCGTGGCGTTTGCTTCGAGGTTCTTCATCCTTTTGGCGCTCGGCTTGATCTGGATTGGACCCGCATCGTGGGACCGGCGTTTCCTTTGGGCAATGGCCGCGTGGGACATGTTGATTTTCGCGGCGTGGCTGGCGGACCTGATGCGGCTCCCCGCGCCAGCCAACATCGCGATAGCCCGAATCTGGTCCTCGCCCCTTTCTCTGGGGAATAGCGCGGGGATTGGGTTGGAGATTCAGAACCAGTCTGCTGTTTCACTGTGGATCAACCTGGAGGACGAGTTACCACCACAGCTCAGCGGAAAAGGCCGGATTACAGGCGTTGCCGTTTCGCCCCATGGGAAATCTTGCGGTGAATATTCGATTCTGCCCGAGGCTCGCGGCGATCACCTGATGGGCCGGGTGTTTGCCAGCTATCAGAGCTCCTGGAAACTGGTCGAACGCTGGGCACAAGCGCGGCTGGTCCAATCGGTGCGCGTGTATCCCAACCTGGCAGATTCCGGACGGCTCGCTCACGGGCTCGCTCGCAGCCGCCGCGTCGAGATCGAAGTGCGCACCACGCGGCGGGTGGGACTGGGACGTGACTTTGAATGCTTGCGGGATTACCGCGAGGGCGATGATTTGCACGATGTTTCCTGGCCCGCGTCGGCGCGGCACGGACGGCTGATCGTGAAGACCTATCGCGCCGAGCGGAGCCAGTCCGTCTGGATTGTAATTGATGCTGGACGGTTGATGCTGGCGCGAGCCGGTCGCGGCGACACCGCCCGGGCGCCCGCTTCCACCAAACTTGACTCTGCCGTCGCCGCGGCCCTGGGGCTGGCCCGCGTCGTGATGGAATCCGGCGACCGGGTGGGACTGGTTGCTTACGGCCGCAAGCTGCAAGGACAACTCGGGCCAGCGCGCGGCGCTTCACATTTGCGCGCCATCCTAGAGTTGCTAGCCACGGTTCACGGCGAACTTGTGGAGGCAAATCACGCCCGTGCTGTCGAAGCCGTGCTCAGCCGCCGAGGGCAGCGCGGACTCGTGGTCTGGCTGACCGATCTGGCAGAAACCGCAGCCACGCCTCCGGTGATTGAACAAGTCGAAAGAATGCTGCGCCGCAATCTCGTCATCTTCGCGGCGATCGGACAGCCGGGGTTGAGCCGGCTGGCCGGACAAAGGCCCGAGTCGGTGAGGGAAATGTACCGAATTGCCGCAGCGCAAGAAATGGTTTTTCGCCGGCAGATGCTCCTGGCGCGCCTGCGCGCCAGTGGGGCTATGGTCGCAGAGCTCATGCCGGGTCAACTGGCCGAAGCATTAGTGGACCGCTATTTGCAGGTCAAAGAACGGAGCCTGTTATGACTGCGTCGCTTGAAGCGTCAACTCAAGCCCGGATCACCGGCCTCGGCCCGGGGCGAAGCCCCAGAGGTTCTCTTCGGCTTGATGCCTTGTGCCAGATAGAGCGCCAGGGTTAACCCAAGCGCCGCTCCCAATCCAAACTTCCACGCCGCGGAAATCCCTGTGGGCGAAACGAAAGCTTCCATCACGCCCGCGATCACCAGCAAAGGAATGATGCCCACCACCAGCCGCACCCCTTGGGCACCGTAAAAAACGATGGCCTCCTGCCGGGGAAGCGGCCCCGGGAAGAGCATCCCTCGCGCCACCAGAAATCCCGCGCCGCCTGCGATAAAGATGGATGGCAACTCCAGCGCGCCGTGGGGCGCCACGAAGGACCAGAATTTGGTGGCCATGCCCGCCTGCCAGCACGCTGCGCCAATCACTCCCAGCAGTAGGCCATTGGTGGCCAGCAGGTACGCCGTCCCCAGGCCCGCGGTGATCCCCAGCCCGAACATGGTGAAAGCAACGGTCAGGTTGTTGGTCATGATGGCGCTCGAAGCGAGGGGCTTCAGTGTCAAGATAGAGTGCGTCCACATATGACCGCGCTCGATGGTTTGTTCCAGCGGGCCCGGCAGAAAGAAACGCTGGAATGCCGGATCGGCAAGCGCCGCAAGAAACCCCGCCACTGCTGACCCCAGGAAGACGATGAACGCGGCCAGCGTATAATCGAGCGTCGCCCGAAAAACACGAGGAAAACCCCGCGTGTAAAACGTCACCACGCCGAGAGGCCCGCTGCGCCGCTCCACGTAGATCAGGTTGTGGGCGCGGGCCAGAAGCTGATTCAGGAATTCCGCAAGGCGCCGGCTGGAAGGATCTTCCCGGACAGTCGCCAGGTCCGCCGCCACCTGCCGGTAGAGCAGGCTGAGCTCTTGCAACTGTGGCGCGGAAAGAGCGGACACACCCCGGCGGCCGGCGCGGTCAAGAATCTCGTTCAGCCGGTTCCAGTGAGGCTGCCGCTGCTGAAGCCAGCGCGTGCTGATCATCTTCAATCTGTAATCTTCGGTAGAACCGGCGAGCGCCATGCCCCACCGTTGCATACGGCGCGAAAGAGCCGTAAAATCCAACTCCCGTGCAGGCTGCACGGAACCGGGTCGCATTGATTGCCTTCCAAGCTTATCATCGAAACGCCGGAACAGATTCCCATCGAGCTTCCACTCGCCGGGATCGGCAGCCGCTTTCTGGCCCTCGCCATTGACACGGCAATTCAGCTCGTCGCAAGCGTGCTGTTGCTTATCGTGCTTGCGAGCTTCTGCGCTTTTATGCGCGCTGGGCGTCCCTGGCTATTGGGTTTTGCGATCTTGCTTTATTTTCTGCTTGGCATTGGCTACTTCGTCATTTTTGAAGCCCTGTGGAGTGGCCAGACGCCCGGAAAGCGCGCCCAGCGCCTGCGCGTGATTCAGGAATCAGGACGGCCGGTTTCGAGTTGGAGCGCCGTCACGCGAAACCTCTTGCGCCTGGTGGATGGATTGCCGGGTTTTTACGCGATCGGCATCGTCAGTGTCCTCGTCAGCTCGAACAGCAAGCGGCTTGGTGACTTTGTGGCCGGAACGGTGGTGGTCCGCGAGACGCCGTCCGATGCGGCGATGGGAAGCGGGACAGACCCGGCGGGGCGTCCGGCCGAGAGCGAGTCTTCATGGAGCCTCGACGCGGCTCGACTGACTCCGCAGGAATTCCAGTTGATGGAAGCTTTTCTCGTGCGTCGAGCTCAGCTCACGCCGTTGGTGCGTCTTCGCTTGTCCCGCGGCATCCTGGAGCGGGTTCGAGCCAAGCTGGCGTTGGCTCCCGAAGACTTCGTGCGGCCCGAATCGACGCTCGAAAAACTGGTAAAAGCCTATCGGGACGACGCCCCGTTCGTTTCCTGAGAAAATCACCTGTTTCCGTCCCAACCGTTGGTTCTTGCTGCAGCCTTTCATCCGGGACATCGCTCCGCGGGGTGCAAG
>JBOGKI010000401.1:0-4816 GCA_050745605.1 Terriglobia bacterium
ATGCTATTCAGGTTCGAGTGGGTGAATTGGCTGGGCGAGATCGGGACGAACAAATCGTCATAGACGAACACCGGATTCGGACGCAGGCTTGCCGTAACCTCCTGCGCCTGGTCCTGCGGCACCAGCGTCTCCGCCGCCTGCAAGTTATGGTTGTGCGCGATCGCCAGTTGAATTGCCTGATTCAGGTCAATGCGCATTGCCGGCGGCCCGGTTGGCGCTTGAGCGCTTAGCGCAGAGCTTGCGGCAACAGTCAGGATAGCCAGCGTTGCGATCCATGCGGCGCACCCGCAACTCTTCCGTATGCTTTCCTCGGGAGTACGCTGGGCGGGATTCTGGGCCGGAATTTGTGGAACTAGCTTCGGGCAGCGGAATCGGCCTCGCCGGTCGATCCCAGACAACGCCCGAAGGAATGCGCAGTGTAGGCGTTTCAAATATATCCCTCCTGACGGATTCCCATGGAGCTTGAAACGAACAGTTACGGGATGACGCTTAGCAGAAAGGCGGAGCGCGTACCGGAAGGGTTGCGATGCGGAGCACCGGCGCCAGGTGCAGAGAGGATGTTGGGTGGAAGATGACGCCTCTGGGCAGTTGAACCAGCTTGCTGCTCAGGGCCGGGCGCGCGGCGCTTTGGCGGACAATCTGGCAGACCACGCAAGGCGTGTGGTCCGGAACCGGGCCCGCGGGGTTGTGGGATTGGGAACAGAAGGGCACCTGGCGGGGGGCGGGCAGGAAATCACTCGCGTGGTGATGAAGTCCCGCAACCATCACCAATTGAGTTTGCGCCAGAACCAGCCCGATGATGGCAAGCGACCGAAGCCGGTTCCGCGAACCCATGATGGCCATGCTCTTTTTCGTCATGTCTCCTTGGTCCAGCGAGCAAACAACCAACGCCCCGAGCCCATAACGGAATGGCTCATCTCAAATTACACTATATTATTGTCTTGAACAAGTCGTTACAATGAGCATTTTATGGGGGATGGACTTGCCACTCCCTCGGTTTCGGTCTTTTCGCGTCAACAGCAAGACATGGTGACGCTCATTCATTCAAGCTAGCGCCGGTGCCTGGCTGGCCAGGTTTGCGCCCTCCGGTTGATGTTCAGGGGCGAGCCGCAGCGCCTCCGGGTTGCGAAACTCTGCTTTTCAAAACTGCCAAGCACGAAATCCGTTTTCCTCTTGACAAGTCAATCCGGCGAAGGGCAAGTTAACTGATTTGCGACCCTGGTCTTATGCTGATAGGAAGTTGAGGGTTCGAAGAGCTTTTTATGCCAGTTGAAAAGCGAGTCCGCGTTTGTTTCCACGATAAGTGCTTTGACGGGGCTGCGTCCGCGGCCCTCTTCACCCGTTTCTACCGCGAGATGATTGATCCGAGCGCGCGCCTCCAATATCGAGGCATGGTCCACCGGGCCGGCCAGCTTTTTGACGAGGCCATGTTCGACGGCGACGAAAACGCCATCGTTGATTTCAAATATTCGAGCTCGCCCCGCCTCAACTGGTGGTTTGACCATCATCAAAGCGCCTTTTTGACGGAAGCCGATGCCGCCCACTTCCACAGGGATACGAGCGGCAAGAAATTCTATGACCCGAATTTCCGTTCTTGCACCAAGTTGATCGCGCATATCGGGTCAACCCAATTCAACTTTCACGCCCCCGGCATGGACGAATTGGTTTATTGGGCTGACTTGATCGACGGCGCTCAATATCCGGACGCCAGGACCGCCGTGGAGATGAGGGACCCCGCGATGCAGTTGGCGGCGGTGATCGAGGGAGCGCGCGATCCGGAATTTGTGCCGAACCTGATTCCTCATCTCCAGTCGGAGCCACTGAAGGACATTGCGGAGCTGCCCCCCATCCGCCAAGCGTTCGAAGAGCTTCAGGCGCAGCATCAGAGATGGATCCAGATGATTCGTGAGCGCGGCGTGGTGAAGGATGGCGTGCTCTTCTTCGATGTGGCCGATCTCGGCATCGAAGGCTTCAACAAGTTCATTCCCTATTACCTCTTTCCGGATGCGGTGTACACGGTAGCCATTAGCCGTTCTCCCGAGCGCATCAAGATCGCGGTGGGAAGTAGCCCGTGGAATCCAACGCCCAAAACCGCGAACCTCGCGTCCATCTGCGAGCGCTACGGCGGTGGCGGCCACGCCAAGGTTGCTGCCATTTCTCTTCCGCCCAGCAGCCTCGAAATAGCCCAAAAAGATGCCCACGAGATCGTCAATGAGCTTCGCCGTAGTCTGACCCCATAGCGGAATTGAATCGGACCTGCGTGCGTCACACCGCGAGCGTCGTACCCATCGCGCCGATGGCGATGCCCGAATGCAACAGGACCACGGATATAGACCCGTTGCTCAAAAACTTGGCGATTACGGCCGTCGGTCCGCCATCCGTTCCACGTTGGATTTTGAAAAGCATTGCCAGGCACCGCATAATTCGAATCAGGGGAGTGCGTTTACGCTTCGATGAGCGAGTCCCACCCAGTGACGGATTATCTCGCCGAATTCGCGCGGCATGGCGCCGGCACGGCCTTCGTGACTCGCCGGGGCTACCGCAATGAGCGGGTGTCCTATCTTGAGATTGCCGAGGCGGCGAGCCAGTTTGGGCATGAGCTTGCCGCAAGGAAGATTGGTAAGGGCGAGCGCGTCGTCCTCTGGGGCGGGAACTCCGCCGAATGGGTGATGGCGTTTCTCGGTAGCATTCAGCGCGGGGCCGTGCCGGTTCCGCTCGACGCGTTCGTCACGCCCGATGTTGCTGCCAGCGTCATTCGTGACGTGAGTCCCGCTCTGCTTGTCTGCTCCAGCCGTTTCGCTCGCCTCTCCGGCGGCCCTATCACCGTGAATGAGAAACCCGTCGCTTCGCACTTGACGGCGGACCCGCCAAACGCTGCTGGTTCTCTCCATGGGGGCAATGTCATATTAGGCGTTCCCGTTATCGAACTTGAGAGACTGCGGGAAGCCATCTCCCGGCATCCCCGGACGCGCCAATCTGTTCCCGCGCTTTGGCCGAGCGATCCGCTGGAGATCATCTTCACCTCCGGCGCTACGTCGGAACCACGGGGCGTGGTCATCACCCACGGGAATATTCAGTCGAACCTGGCGCCCTTCGAGCCTGAAATTCAGAAGTACCTCAAGTACGAGCGGTTCTTCCATCCCATTGGCTTCCTGAACCTGGTACCACTGAGCCACGTCTTCGGCCAGTTCATGGGCATCTTCGTTCCACCCCTCCTCGGCGGCACCGTTCACTTCCTCGGCCCGCTAAACCTATCCGAAATCCTCCACACCATCCGCCATGAAAGGATTTCCGTATTGGTGACTGTTCCCAGACTTGTTGAGTCCCTGCGCAACAAGATCGAACGTGACGTCGAAGCCGCCGGGCCGGTTCCCAAGTTCCGGGAAAGCTTTGAGGCTGCGTCGAGTGAGCCGTTTTTCCGCCGCTGGTGGCGCTTCAGGCGTCTGCATCTGCGGCTCGGGTGGAAATTCTGGGCGCTGGTATGCGGCGGAGCAGCGCTCGACCGGGAAACCGAGACTTTCTGGAGCCGTCTGGGGTTTGTGGTCGCCCAGGGTTACGGGCTGACGGAAACGGCATCCTTGATCAGCGTGAACCATCCTTTCGATCCTCATCAGGGGTCGATCGGCAAAGTGATGCCCGGCCAGGAAATTAAACTCGATGAGCACGGCGAAATCCTGGTTCGAGGCCAAAACATCGCCGCCGCGTACTGGCGGCGTAATCAGCTTGAGCCGGTGCTGGGCCAGGATGGATGGTTCCATACCGGCGATGTTGGGGAAATCGATTCAAACGGCCAGCTCTACTTCAAGGGAAGAAGGAAACGGGTGATCGTCACGCCCGAAGGGATGAACGTCTTTCCGGAGGATCTGGAAGCGGCGTTGCGCCGCCAGCCTGAGGTGAAGGAATGTGTGGTGGCCGGTCTCGATCGGGAAGGGAACTCCGTCCCTTGTGCGGCGCTGATCCTGCGCGGCGCTGGGGCGGACCCGGCGGCCGCTGTTAAGCGCGCCAACCTAAGGCTTGCACCCTACCAACAGATTCGTCATTGGATTCTCTGGCCGGATGAAGATTTTCCCCGCACCGCCACGCTCAAGCCGCGCCTGGGCGAAATCGAAGCGAGAGTCCGTAGCGAGGCGGGCTCTCCGGATGGATGTCTCGATCCATCGGAGGGGGCTGGGGCATCCGCAGGCTCACAGCGGGCGAGTCCAATCATTGTTGCGTTGATTGAGCGCGTGACGGGACGGAAAGTTTCAGCGAGTCGTGACGCCGGGCTAGCCACGGATTTGAATTTGAGTTCCGTGGACCGCATGGAGATTCTGAGCGCCATCGAAGACCGCTATCAAGTGGAGCTTGACGATGCTCAGTTCACCGCCGCCACCACCCTCGCCGATTTGGAGCGGCTGATCCAGGCGGGCGCTTCGGAATCGGAAGTTTCGAACGCGGACGCGGGTACGATTCCAGCCGAGTCGAGTCATACGGAATCCGGCCTCCCGGTATCGAACATCCTCGACACCGGCAAATCGCCGGCAGGCGTCACGTTTCCACGCTGGACGCAGACCTGGCCCGTTAACGGATTCCGCGCCTTGCTGTATTATCTTTTGGTCTGGCCGGCGACGATGCTGCTTGGTAAGCCGCGCATTACGGGACGGGAACACTTGCGAGGCCTACAGGGTCCCGTCTTGGTGGTGGCCAATCACGTCTTCATGATCGACGTGGGTTACGTTCTGGCGGCGCTACCCTGGCGTTTCCGTCACCGCTTGACGGTGGCAATGGACGGCGAACTGATCGAATCCTTCCATAGGCCTCCAGCCCGGTTCGGCTT
>JBOGKI010000402.1:0-4799 GCA_050745605.1 Terriglobia bacterium
GGCCCTCACGCAGCCGGCATTTTCCGACCTAAACGGCACCTTGAGTCTTGCCCAGCTTCCCCTGACGGTCCCTCAATACAACGGCGCAATCACGACGGGCGATTGCGCCAAGTGGTTAGCGAGCGGTGTGCTGGCGGATGCGGGCGCAGCGTGCGGGTCGGGCGGAAGCGGCTCGCCGGGCGGCGCGGCGACGCAATATCAGTTTAACAACACTACCTTCGGCGGCGCGCTCTCAACTTACAATTCCACAACAGCGGAATCCACATTCCCCAACATCAACAACGTCTACTACGTGGACGGGAATAAATACGCGACCGTCGAAGCCGTGATCGCTGACCCGAATTTCAAAGGCGGCACCATCATCTCCGCAGTTTCTGAGACTTTCACTTCCAGCCCATTTCAGCCAACGTATCCAGAGCAATTGATTCTAAGCGGAGCCAGCAATGCGTTTGTCTGGAAAACGAACGTTCATATCAACATCCCCGCGCAAGACAAACTGATTGGCACAGGATGGCTGAGTTCCGAGATCGAGCCGGGTCCAAGCTTCCCGCCTGCCGTGGACACGATCCCGACGCTGGGCGCGCTGTCCGCAGCGACATCGGGCGGCTCAATTCCAAACTCGACGAAGGTCAACGTGGTCATCACGGCGGCGAACGCCAATGGCGAGACTCCGGCATCTTCCGTGCAGAGCGTCACGACATCGGCAAGCGGAACGAATGCCAATGCCGTTACGGTTACAGCGCCCGGCGCGATCACCAACGCCACAGGGATGAACGTTTATGCTTCAACGGGAAGCTCCACGCTCTATTTTCTGGCGGCCTCAAACCAGGCGCTGACCTCGAATTACACGATTACCTCGGTTCCAGCCACCGGCCCGATTCCGCCCGCAGAGAACACTTCGGCCAACTTGATTTCTCTGGCTACCGGCGCTGCCGGCTCCGCTCCCGACACGCGGGTCGAGCGCCTCTACGTCAACTGCAACAGCATTGACCACGGCTTGGGCGTGCTCAACACTTCCGCCCAGGAGAACAGCGGTGTGTTTTGGGCCCGAATTGAAAATTGCTACCAGGGCGCGATTGACATCGAAACTTCCGGCGCGCAGAACTCCAATTATCAGCATCTGAATCTGGGCGGAGCGACCGCGAGCCCCAGTTACATGACGGGAATAAATGTCAACCAGGCTCAAATCCGGGGCATTGAAGATGTAACGATTGTGGCGTCTGGAGCGCAGGGCGTTGCCGCGATTTCGCTGACGAACGGCGCCAATGCCGGAGCCGAAGGTTGCTACCGCAACATTCACATTGAGAACTTCGCAGATGGAGTCTATTTCCACGGCTCTCCCGGATGCCTTCAGCACGTCACTGGCCTGTCCAATGTCGGCAATTTGATTCACATTGATTCGGCAAGCTACGATGTCACGCTTCAGGATATCCGTCCTAACGGCGCCACCAACGGCCTTCGTGATGATACTTGGACAATTCCCTACCAAAGCGGCAATACCACTGCCGGGTTTTACTCCATCGGCAATGGAACCGGGCAAGCGCGAACCTATTTGGCAACCGATGCGGGGATTACGCCGAATTTTCAGCAAGGCTTGACCAGCGGCGTACCGATTCCTGTAGCCAGCGGCGGAACGGGGACATCGACGCCGTCGCTGACGGCAGGATCCAATATTAGTGTCAGCAGCTCATGGCCGGATCAAGCCGTTTCATTCACCGGGACGCTTCCAGGGAACCAGCCCGGAGGATCCAATCAATTTTTGACTGCCTATAATTCCTCGACCGGCGTGCTTGCGACTGCGCAGCCCAGCTTTAATAATTTAAGCGGGACCATCGCGGCCACGCAGATTGCGGCCGCGCCCATCACCAACGACTGTCCGCAGTGGAACGGCACAACCTTTCAATGGGCAGCGTGCGCGGGCGGAAGCGGGTCGCCAGGCGGCTCGCCAGGACAGTATCAGATCAACAACACCACGTTTGCCGGATCCACCACACTCACTAACACCGCAGCAACGGGCGCCGGCAGCGTGATCGCGCGGCCCTCAACCGATGAAGTGCCGATGGAATCGAAATGCTTCGCATCCGGTGCCAGCGATTGCTTTGAGGTTTTCAATGCCGCGGGAAGCAAATCGGTGTGGGTCGATGCGAGCGGCAATCTGAATTTCCTCGGCAATAACACAACTTACGGCGCGGGCAATCAGCCAACTCAATCGTTTCTACGGTTTTATGGATCGGTTTCTAGCGGTGCCGACCTCGCCCCTGCCTACTTACAACTGTTTGACGGCCTGGGCGGCGTTCAAACAGATTTGTTTGCGAGCCAAACAACGGCGGGCTTGCTATGCACAGGATCGGCAGTTCCTGGCGGAAATTGCGGGCCGACGGTAGCCAGCACGAATTACCTTCCGACGGTGGCAGGGGGGATCGCGCCTGCGGCAGGCGATTGCGTCAAATTTACGAGTTCAATGCAGATTGGTGATGCCGGAGTGCCGTGCGGTGGGGGTGGAGGCGGTTCGGGCACGGTAAATTCAGGGTCCGCGAATCAAATCGCGTACTACGCGGCCGCAGGCACGACGGTGAGTGGCGAGACTGTGGTTCCCATCGCCAATGGAGGAACCGGCGCAAGCACCTTGTCCGGGGCCAATATACCAGTTCAAGCCGGAATTATTACCACCGGCGACTGCGTGAAATGGGCGAGCACGACAAGTATCACCGACGCGGGCGCAGCATGCGGATCGGGCGGTGGGACAGCGTGGTCCTCGCTCACCGCGCCTGCGGCCAACAGCGCCTTTTCGATGGGCGGCTTCACGACGACTTGGAATTGGACCAACAGCGCGCTTGGGCAGTTCGCATTTGATGGCAACGGTGACGCGACTTTGGGCACGTCCACAACTGCCGCCGTGGCCGATTCTCCAAGCCTCACACTGCAGGATGAATATCAATCCGGGACCTCGGCGTTTTCCCATGGAACCTTCACCTGCCAGATGCAGCCGCCGGCGGCTACGAACCCAATTGATTTGCTTAACTGTACTTATACCGGCTCGACCGGGGGGTTGAGGCTTAACTTCCCAAACAACACCATCGTCTACGATACCGGCGGATCGTTCAACGCGGGTGGGGTCAACGCCAACACTTTTACGAGCCTGAGCGGTAATCCAGTCTCGTGGCAGACCTCCATGTATGTGAACGTGAGCGCCGGCGCGGGTCAAGAGTATTACGCCATCGAGCTCAAGGTTGCTTCAGGCTCAACAGCGGTCACCGCCGGACAACTGGTTTGCGTTGACACGGCGAATGCCAATGCGGTCATCGTGTGCCCAATCACGACCACGGACCAGTTCATCGGTTTCGCGCCGTCGGCCATTTCTGCCGGAGCGAATGGCTCAGTGGCGCAGATGGGACAGGTGACCAACGCCATCAGTGACGGCGGCGCGGCCTGCGCGCTGGGCAACTACGTGATCGTGTCAGCAGCCACGGCGGGCGATGTGGCCTGCACCGGAACCAAGCCCACCACCATCGGAGCCGTCATTGGGCGTGCCATGACCACGGCTCCGGCCACGGCGGGAAGCACATTCACGGTTTTGATGGGGAGGATGTAGATGCCCAGGGCAATGACAGGTAGGGGCGCCGCCGGCGGATTCAGGATTTTGGATGGGCGATTTCGGAGAAGTCCCAAATCGGCAATCGCCCATCGAAAATCGGTATGCCGGGCACGGCAAGCCGTACCCTTACTGGTCTTGTTGCTGGCCGCTTGCAGCTTATCGCTGGCCTCGAACACCGGTGGCACGGGAACCAGCACCATGGGCTGCGTGGGATTCGCGCCGTGGCCCTGCGCCCGGCAAGACCATGGCACCACGCAGGATTCGCTCCCGGTAAGCTTCGTGCCCGTCATCAACCAGCCCTTCATCGATACGTTTGGCGAGCGCATGGTGCGAGTCTCGAGCATCACCACGCCGTGCGATCAATACCCGACGTGTGCTTATAACACGACGTTCGTGCTGGACTCGTTGCAGGCGGGCATGGGATCGTTCGATTCGACGCTGGGGCCGAATGGCGGATATCGCTTCTATTTCGACAACACAGGCGGCGCGGAATTCCTTTTCTGGATTGATCCAGTGACCTTGCAAAGCACCTGGATTTATACCAGCTATCCGAGCGCCCAACTGCCGCTCTATATTGGCGCACGCGGCAGCGCCAGCGACCCACGCGCTTTCTATGGCACGGGGACGATTATATCTTCCTCGACGACGGCGGTTGAGGTGTACTGCGCTCCGCCGGGCACGGGCACGGCCCTTGATCCAGCTTGCAGCAGCGTTCCCGGGGTCACGAACTTTGCGGCTGGCGACAGCGGTGCAGTGGTTTATGATTTTGCAAATTGCCCAAATCTTCCTTCGATTCCAGGAACACATCAAGGCGCATTCTCGCTGGCCCAGGATGGGTCAAACGCGGCCACGCTAGTTTACGGCGGCGGCTCGCAGGACTGGAGCACGTTCGCGTTTTACTACAATCCAACCAATGGACACTGCGATTGGTACGACACGCAGTCCGGGCAGATGGGCGGCACGGATTACATCGGACTGGGGCCGGGAGGCACCAATATCGTGCAATCGAATGGCGTGATGCCAGCGCCCACTGTGATCGGAAGCGGCTCGGGCGCAACCAGTAGCAGCAATCCCCTCGCGGCGGATACCTATGACGTGGCGGAAACTTTCGTCACATTCGATAGGGGAATAGACGGAGGATCGATGCTGCCCCTTCCTGAGACGCTGGCTTCGCCGGCGACCGTGATTACGGTTGGGGCAGGCC
>JBOGKI010000403.1:0-4793 GCA_050745605.1 Terriglobia bacterium
CTCTCGCGTTGGTCACATCTCGCGAGAGCGTTGCAGCGGTCGAAGTGGCAGCACAGGAGATAGCTGAGACAGTCCGCGCACGGTTCGGTACGCGGCTAAATGTACTGGTCGGTTCACCGTCGCTCGAAAGACTGAGTAAGAGCCGGCAATCCAGACAGGGTGTATGGGGTGCGATCGAACGTGAAGGGATCGACGTACTGGCCGTTTCAAAGGCCGGCTGATGGCGAAAGGCAAGACTGCCCAAGTTCGCCGCGGCGAGGCGCGACTGTACTTGGAGAAAGCAATTCAATTCCTTGACCAGGCACGCTCGGGTCTCGATGCCCACCGCGACGATGCATCTCTTTTGAACGCGATCCATGCCGCAATCAGTGCTGCCGATGCCGCAACCATTGCGCTTGGCGCTGTTCGTTCAACTGACCCAGACCACCAACGGGCCGCCGATCTGCTCGAGGACATCGCAGGTTCTGAGGGCCGCGAGCGCGCTCGTCAGCTGAGGCTACTGCTCGGGCGAAAGAACGCAGTCGAGTACGAATCCAAAAAGGCCAGCGCCAGAGACGCGCGCGATGGCGTGGAAAGGGCCGGTCGAATCGTGGGCTGGGCTGAAGAAGTCCTGGCCAAGGCGCGTCTCTAGCGCGAGTTGGTCGCGATAAGCCTCCAATCTGCCCATCCGGTTAGCTCAGCTACGATCTCGCCGTGCCGCGGCCGGACTTCTCACGGACAATCGTCGAGTTTCAGCGCCGGTTTCCGGCTCAGCGTGCCGCGACTATCTCTTTGCCTGCCGGTGGCCGGGGGAGCTGTCGGGGTGAGGGCGGGCGCCCTCGCAGCGCCCGCTCTCATCGTGGATGCCTACTCGTAACGCCGGCTGACGACCTCGAAGATCCAGTTGGCGATGCCAGGCGCAATCGCTGGATGATCCACTAGCCGCCCACGAGTAGGCTGTTCACCTGGCCCGCGGCGTCGTTGAGCGCCTGCTGTGCGCTCTTCTTGCCGCCAAGCGCGTTCTCGACCTCATTGCTGATGTCCCCGATGGCCTCGTTCCACGTGGGCAGGGCCGGATCGAAGACGGCGGTGGGAAGCTGCTGGGGTGCAGCCAGCAGAATTGGGTTTGACGGATAGAAGGTCGTTTGCATGTCCTTGTAAGCGCTCTGCCGAACCGGCATGTACCCGGTGTTTTCGGACCAGTACTCGGTCTCCGTCTTGCTGGTCACGTACTTGACGTACTGGAATGCGCCCTGCTGTACGGCCTGCGAGGCGTGGTTGAAGATGCAGACGTTCGTGCCCTGGATCAACGCGTGTGAGCCGCTCGGGCCGCTTGGCTGGACGGCCGTCTTCATCGTGAACTTGCCAGCCACGGCTTGCTGTTTGTAGGAATACCCCGCAATGGTGCCGATGCTCATAGCCGCCTTTCCGGCGCCGAAGTCTGCATCGTCATAGCCCGAAATGGTGTGCACGGAACCGTTGCTGATGGCATCCCGCCACATCTGCAGGACTTTGACTCCGGTATCGGAGTTGAACGCTGCTTTGCTCTGGTCGCTCGTGAGAAGACTGCCGCCGTAGTCCATCAACATCTCTTCGAAGATCAGCTCCATCGAGTTCGAGTTGTCCGTTCCCCAGTGCCCGTTTCCGGTCAGCTTCTGGGCGTCAGAGAAAAACTCGTCCCAGGTCTTCGGCGGTCCCGAAAGACCGGCCTGGGTGAAAAGGTCGCTGTTGTAGTAGAGGACGAAATCGGACTTGTTGAACGGCAACATGTACTGCTTCCCGTTCAGCTTCCCGTCGCTGAGGAACACCGGGAAGTAATCGTTGAGCTCCGACGAGGAGAGGCCGTCTTTGGCGTTGATGTACGGCGTCATCTCGGCAAGCGCTTTCGATTGGTTGTAGCGGGTCGCCCAGTTCTCATAGCACTGCGCCAAGTCAGGAGGGTTGCCCGCGGCAAGGGCCGCCAAGGTCTTGGTGTTCAGTGTGTTGTAGTCCGGATAGACCTGCAGCTGGACGGTGACGTTGCTCTGACTCGAGTTGAAGTCGTTCGTGATCTTCTCCAGGGTCGGCTTCAGCGACCCACCCGCCATGGCCTCCCAGAACTGGACTGTGACCTTCTGGTTGAGGGCGCCCAGTTGGCCGGTTTGACCGCCGCCGGTCCCGCCGCAGGCGGCGATGAACACGGCCGCCACCACCGCAAGTCGACTCAAACTGCTCACATCAATTTCCTCCCCATGAACGTGCTAACCACGGATGCCCGTGGTTGCGATGCCGCCGACCAACTGTCTCTGCGCAAACAAAAAGAGGACAAGGATCGGTAGGGTCGTCATCAAGGCTCCCGCCGCCAATAGCATGGGCTGGTGGTTGTCAGTGATGTTGAACCCGGCCAAGGCGACCTGAAGCGGCCGGTAACGGTCGGTCGAGGTCACGATCAGCGGCCACAGGAAGGCGTTCCAGCCCAACACGAAATGGAAGAGCGCGACAGTGACGATGACGGGACGCGCCAGCGGCAGCGCGACGGTCCACAAATATCGCAGATGCGTGCAGCCGTCGAGCCGGGCAGCATCCCAGAGATCGGGGGGAAGCGTCATGAAGAATTGGCGGAACAGGAAGATTCCGAAGACGCTGGCACCGAAGGGCACTATCTGCGCCTGGTAACTGTCCAGCCACTGCAGGTGGGTGAGCGTGATGTAGTTCGGCACGAGCGTGACCTCGGTTGGCACCATATAGACGGCGAGCACCAAACCGAAAATCATCGCCTTGCCCACGAATGAGATCGCGGCGAAGGCGTAACCGGCAAGCGCTGAAGTTGCCAGCACGAGCAGGGTGGTCACGCCGGCCACTACGAAGGTGTTGAGGTAGAAGCGAGGCCAGGAAACTTCCTTCCAGGCCTCTGCGTAGTTACCCCAGGCCCAGTGCGGCCACAGCACCGGCGGGAACACGTAGAGCTGGTTTGGCTCGTTTAATGAAGTGACCACCATCCAGTAGAACGGAAACGCGAAAGCGATGGCGACTGGAATCAGCACTAGGTAACGCACGCCGTGGGCGATCAGGAGCCATCTCACCGATAGAACACCCGCCGAGAGGCGACACGCATCTGTATGAGCGTGACCGCGAGGATGATTGCGAAGAGCGCGACCGAGATGGCCGAGGCATAGCCGGCCCGAAAGAATTCGAATGCCTGCTTGTAAAGGTAGACACCAATCGTCATGGCCGCCCGATCTGGCCCGCCGGTGACGCCGGCGTCCCCTTCGGTGAGGACGTACACCACGTTGAACACCTTGAACGAGCCGATGCTCGAGATCAGGAGGACGAAGTAGGTGGTGGGTGAAAGCAGTGGCCAGGTGACCCTCCGAAAGACCTGCCAGCCGTTGGCTCCATCCACGCGCGCAGCCTCCATGAGGTCAGGCGGAATGTTGGCCAGACCGGCGAGGAAGATGACCACGTTGAAGCCGACAGTCGCCCACAGGGAATAGAGGATGACCGAGGGCATGATCGCGCTGGAGTCGGTCAGCCACGCCACCTTGGGCAGGTTGAATACCGACAGGACACTGTTGAGCAGGCCGTAGTCGTGGTTGAAGATCCACTCCCAGATCACGATCGTTGCCACCGCCGGCGTGACGTATGGGGCGAAGATGGCCGCGCGAAAAAGCGACCGGCCGCGGATCCTGGAGTTGAGCAAGAGGGCAAGACCAAGGGCGAGAAAAGTGCCGACTGGTACGGTGACCGCGACGAAGTAGCAGGTCTGCCAGAGCGACTTCCACCACAGGCTGTCATTGGCCATCCGCTGGTAATTGGCAAACCCGATCGGCGTCGCGTCGGAGCTGATCAGATCCCAGCGGTAGAGGGAAAGTACCAACACCCAGATCGCCGGAAGCACGACGAAGACCAGCAGGAGGATCAGCGCCGGCGATATGAACAAATACCCCTCCAGGGCTCGTCCCTGCAAACGCCGGAGTGGCCGCGAGGCCGCCGCGCCCACGGCAACCGCCTGACGCACCGCCATCACGAGTATTTAAGTCTCTCGCAACAATCCGTAGCCGGCGAGCGCAAACTTGAGCCGCCCCGGCGTGACAAAGCGATACGCATTGAGGCCCAGCGTGCGGGCAGCATCGACATTGCGCGGTAGATCGTCGATGAATAGCGTCTCGGCAGGCTCGACGCCGAGCTTTTGTAGGGCGAGTCGGTAGATCTGACTCTCCGGCTTTCGGAAGCCGACCTCGGCTGAGATGACGATGTCGTCGAACAGCCCGGCCAGAGGAGCCAGCAGTTCCCGGAGCTCCAGCCCCGCGTTGCTGAGCAGCCCGAGCTTTGCCCGCCCCCGGAGATGGTGGAGCACCTCGACCAATTGAGGGCGGACCTTCGGAGCCTCGAACAGATGCGTCCAGACAGCCATTGCTGTTGCGGTGTCCGGCGGCACGGGAAACCCGGCGCAAACCTGGGTCCAGAAATCGACCTGGGTCTGTCGCCCGGTGCTGAAAAGCAGCCACGGTTCTTCCTTGAACAATGCATCCAAGCCGCCGGGCTCAACACCTAGACGACGCTCGAAGGCACGCCGCGTCGCCCCCGGCGGGCGACGGGTGAAAACGCCGCCCCAGTCGAAGATCACCGCGCGGGTGGGGGGCGGCATCGCGGTTATGATGGTCCACTTCAGTGCCGCAGGCAATCACGGTCCTAACCTTCCTTGCGACCGGCAACCCGACCGGGCTTAAGTTCACCGTCGAATACGGCTCCGCGCGTGCTCTCTTCGATTTCGGGCTGGAACACGCGCCCGGCCGGGCGCTTTTTTCGCTCGGACTCGAGCCACGTCCGGGGCG
>JBOGKI010000404.1:0-4769 GCA_050745605.1 Terriglobia bacterium
CGGCTCGACCGCGAGGCGCTGGCGCGCCAGCTTGGATTTGCCAGGGTTTCGCGCAACAGTTTGGACACAACGGCGGACCGGGACTTCGTCTGCGAGATGCTTTTCGCTTGCAGCTTGACGATGACGCACCTGAGCCGCCTGGCGGAGGATTTGCTGATCTACTCGACGCCGGCGTTTGCTTTTGTCGAGATTGATGAGGCCTACTCCACGGGCAGCAGCCTGATGCCGCAGAAGCGGAACGCCGATGCGCTGGAGCTGATTCGCGGCAAGGCAGCGCGGGTGCAGGGCAAGCTCTCCAGTGTGCTAACGCTGCTCAAGGGCTTGCCCCTGGCTTATGACCGCGATCTTCAGGAGGACAAGCACGCACTCTTCGATGGGTTCGACACGACGCGCGACTCGGTGGTGCTGGCGGCGCGCATCATCAAGACGCTTCGGCTGAATCCCGATCGCATGCAGGCCGCCACTCAGCTTGGGTTTCTGACGGCCACGGACCTCGCCGATGAACTGGTACGCCGCGGCGTTCCCTTCGCCGTCGCCCACGGGCGCGTGGGCAAGCTCGTGGCCTATTGTGTCGAACACGGGAAATCGTTCACTGGCCTTTCGGATTCAGAGGCGGTGCGCATGCTTCCGGAGTGGGACCAAGCGATGGCTCGCGTTGCGTCGTCACCTCTCGACGCGGTGCGATCGAGACGAGTGGTGGGCGGGACCGCGCCGGAACAAGTGGCGCGTCAAATCAGAACGGCGAAGGCCACAGTGGAAAAGCTCAAGCGCGCATTGCCGCGGGGTGCCTACCCAGGATGATTCACGAATTCCTCTGGTGGAGGCGCCGTGCCGGGCGCATACCTCAAGCGACGGCGTATGGTCACCCGCCAATATCTGCCCCACCCGCGGCCCAATCTCCCCCCACAATGGAAGACTGCAAAATGGAGACTTTACCAAACCACGCCCCAACAGCAGGCGACCGGCCAACCATCGCCGCCATCGCCATCACCGCTTATCTGTGCTCGGTCGTGATGCATGAGGCGTGCGGGCACGGGCTGGTTGCAATCTTGTTAGGCTTGCATCCGACGCGGGTGACGACGGTCGACCTCGAAGTGAGTTTTCGTCATGTTCCGCTCTGGAAGATGCGCCTGGTGGCCATGTCGGGATGTGCCGCGAATCTGCTTTTGGCCGCCGGGGCGATGATGGCCGCGGCGATTACCGGACGTGGGCGCGCCGCCACCCGCTATTTTCTTTGGCTGCTGGCCGTGATTGACTTGCTGATTCCAGGAGGCTACTTGATGGCGTTGACTTTTCCCGGAATTGGCGACTGGGGTGACTTCGTTCGCGGGCTATCCCATCCGCTTGCTTGGAAGTCGGGACTGACGCTCGTCGGCGTGGGAATTTCGTTCTATGGCTTGGGGTGGGGGCTCCGCCATTTGGAACCGTTCCTCGGCGAGCCGCGGCATCGGAATCGCGCCTGGAACCTGACGCTCGTCCCTTATCTGGCTGGCAGTATCACCAACACTTTGGCCGGCGCCATGAACCCCACCAGTCCGCGGCTGATTCTGATCTCAGCGGCAGCCGCAAGTTTTGGCGGCAGTAGTTGGCTGATCTGGATCGGCAGTTTGGCGGCGCGGCGACGAGGCCTAACGCTCGCGCCCGCAAATGTCGTCGCGCGAGACAGACGCTGGGAGGTCGCTGGGATCATCAGCGTCCTGATCTATTTCTTGGTTCTGGGCCCAGGGCTTCCGCGTTGAGCGTCACAGAACTGCGACTTGCGCTTGGCGAGGGCGAAGCTAGCCGCGGAAGGCCAGGCTCAAGTGGCGGGCAGCGGCTCAGCCCGCCCGAAGCCGGCGATCTTTCGATAGACGGATGGCGCTCCGGCCGAGAGTCTGCTTTCAAAGAGGAAATACGCTGACACTTCAAACGCGCCGAGCGCAGCGCCTTGAATCTTCTGCAGCTCCATCTCAATGGCCGGCCTCGGCTTGGGCGTGACGAAGCGGGCAAGCGTCAAATGCGGCGTGAAGGCACGGTCTTCCTTTGCGAAGCCCAGTCGCTCCATCGCCGCCGCCACTTCCGCGGCTAAGGCGGCAAGGCCGCAAGGCGCCTCCACTCCAACCCATAACACCCGGGCGCGGTGATTATTGGGGAAGAAACCGAAGCCTTTCACCTCGACCCGAAAGCTCTCAAACTGCGGTAGCGAACTCAAGCTTGCCGCCACCAGCGCGGCCTGCTGCTCCGTGATCTCACCCAGGAACTTCAGTGTCAGGTGAATTCCTTCGGGCCGGGTCCAGCGAATGTCCGCAGACCTGCCGGCCTCCAACGGCAGGGAAGACCTCAGTCTGGATTGCAGGCCACCGATAGCCTGTTTGACGGCTTGGGGAAGGTCAATGGCGATGAAGGTTCGCATCGAGATAAGCGAGTCCAACATCCGCGACCCACGCAGTTGCCAGGCTCGCGGTTCAGGTCCGAACGCGCCGCCGGATCATTTCCAGAGCGGCCTGGGAAGCCCAGAATCGGACGCGTTCGCGGTTTCCCGGAAAGCGGAATTCGCGGATGTTAGTCCCCTTCGCATCCGCCAGGGCGATGAACACCAAGCCCACGGGCTTTTCCGGTGTTCCGCCGCCGGGCCCGGCGATTCCGGTGATGCCGATTCCAATGGAGGCGCCGGTCGAGCGGCGGATTCCCTCGGCCAGCGCCTGAGCCACCGGTTTGGAAACGGCGCCGTTCGTTTCAATCAGCTCCGCCGGCACGCCCGCCAGCCGCGTTTTCAGCTCGTTGCTGTAGCACACGACTCCGCCCAGGAAGAAGTTGGAACTGCCGGGTGTGTGGGTCAAGCGTTCACTCAGCAAGCCGCCTGTGCAACTCTCCGCCACCGTCACGGTGAGCTGTTTCATCACCAGGTACATCCCAACCACTTCCTCCAGCGATTCCCCATGCGTGGAGAAAACGTGCTCGCCCAGCGCCAGCTCGACCTTGTCCCCCACCTCGTTAATCAGGGCGTCGGCTTCCTGGTCTGACGCCGCTCGCGCTCGCAGGTGAACTTCGATGACGCCCGGCCGGGCGAGGATGGTGGTGGTGGGATTCTGATAATTGCGATAGAGCGGCGCAATGCGATGATCCACTTCCGATTCAGGAAGTCCCACGATGCGGTAAACACGAGTTCGGATGCGTCCGTTGCCGGCGACGCGCTGGAGGCGGGGCATACAGGACGCCTCGAAAATGGCGGCCAGTTCGCCGGGCGGCCCGGGCAGCAGAATCACCAGAACGCCGTCGTGTTCGATCCAGATGCCGGGAGCTGTGCCGCTGGGATTCTCCAGCCAATCAGCGCCTTCGGGAACCCGAGCTTGGCGAAGGTTGTTTTCCGCCATGGTTCGGTCCATCCGGGCAAACCGCGCTTCGATGTGTTTGCGGAGCACTTCCAATTCCCGCAAGGGACGGCCCAGCACGTCGGAAACGACGTCGCGATTGATGTCGTCTTCGGTTGGACCCAGTCCTCCGGTGAGGATGATAAGGCTGGAGCGCTTCAGAGCCTCCTGCAACACACGAGCCAGCCGGTCGCGGTCGTCACCGACAATCGTCTTGAACCGCACTTCAATTCCGAGGCTGTTCAGCTTTTCAGTGAGATAAAGGGAATTCGTATCCTGGTGCAGAGGGGTCAGCAGCTCAGAGCCGACAGCGATGATTTCAGCATCCATACGTGAACCGGGGAATCCCGAGAACCCGGGAGCGGGGAATGTCCTCTTTGCTTGTAGCGCAGGCATCCCGCCTGCAATTTTGCCGGCTGGAAGCCGGCGCCACGTCCTGCATCAGGACACCGCCCGGGATCACCAGCGTTTTCAAACCCCACAGGCAGTGAACCGGTCTCCGCCCATCTCCGGCCCCCGGCAAGGCGTGTCTCATTTGCCGCCGGCCAGGGATCGGCCTTCAACATCGATGAAGACTTCGTGAAGGGAATTGTGGCACGCCAGAACCAACGACCGATGAGGGGTAAACGCCAGCCCGACCATCCCGGCTCCAGACACCGCGAGTTCGGCCTGGGCGTCCGGTGTAATTCGAACCACGCCGCGGCGCCCTCCCAGCGAAGCGACGACGTAGAGGTTGCCTTTGGCGTCGAAAGCCATGCCTTGCGGACGGCCCAGTCCCCGGTAGAAGGTGGTGACTTCCCCGGCAGGTGAAATGCGGAAGATGCGATCGAAGCTGGAGGTGGTGGGACCGGTCACATAAAGTGCCCCATCCGGGCCAAAAGTCAGGTGATAAGCGGCCACGCTCGGCTCGAGCGTTGCAAAGACGAAGATCTGCCGGTCACGATTGATCTTGAAGATCGTTCCGCTCCGGTCGCCGACGTAAAGGTTCCGCTCCTTGTCAAAGGCGATGCCCGTTGCGATCCCCATGCCCTCAGCGAACGAGGTTCTTTCGCCGTCGGGCGCAATCTGATAAATCGTGCCTTCAGCGCGGCTGGAAATGTAGAGCAGCCCTTCATGGTCAAAAGCAAGACCCGTCGGGTTCATCAAATCCGTTTGGAACGAGCGGATATTATGGTTGCGGTCGATCTTGAAAACGGAGATGGGGACTTTCTGGCCACGGCTGCCGCTGAAAGTGGTGAAGATGTTACCCGCCGCATCCACCGCAGGGTTGGCGACAGGATGAAGGTTCTCGGCAATGGTCATGCCCACGGCCACAGAAGCCGGGGCACTGACGGATTTGCCATTATCGACGGTCAACTCACCGCTGACGACCCCTTCCGGAACGCGGACAATCAACCGGTCGGCTGAGCTCATCAGGAG
>JBOGKI010000405.1:0-4759 GCA_050745605.1 Terriglobia bacterium
CCTCAAAGGTGGTGATCCTTGATCCTTCAAATCCAGTGTTCGCCTGGCCGAACAAGATTACGGAAAACGATTTCAAGGGTTGGGTGGAAGAGCGCGGATCAAAGTTCATGAAGTCGTGGGACCCGCGCTACAAGGCGCTGCTGGAGACTCACGATCCCGGCCAGGACCCGCAGAAAGGCGGGCTGCTTTACGCCCGCTACGGCAAGGGCGTTTACATCTACAACGCCTATGCCTTCTACCGGCAGTTGCCGGACGGCGTGCCCGGAGCTTATCGCATCTTCGCGAATATGGTGAGCCTGCCGCGCAATCCGCAGGTGAAATGATTGCCTCGTCTGTAGCGGCGGTCTATGACCGCCGGTCTGGACGGCGCTCCCTTCCTGCGTCAGGGCAGGCTCCGAGCGCCGCTACAGCATGTACCTCGGCGTCACCTTGTGTCACTGGCCTTCATGGTGTAAAGGAACTTTCGCAAAGTGCGGTCGTGCTGCGCGTTCGTACTGACGACTTTCTGCACTGCCGCATCGTGCCGTTTCACTTCTTCTTGGGCGCAGGCCATATCCTTGAGCGCCGTGCACACGCGCGCCAGCCGGTAATGAGCTTCGGGCGAGTCCGGGGTGAGACGCGCGCAAGCCTCCAGATTTTGCTTCGCCACAGTCCACTGCTTCAGCTCTTCGTAGGCTTTGCCGAGCTCGCAGCGCGCCACCGCGTCATTGGGGACGAGCCGCGCCGCGCTTTCGAGACGCCGCATCGCATCCGGTGAGGGAGCCGGGGCGCCATGCTCGTGCTCCACCCGCGCCAGCATGGCGCCGCAGTAGGCCAGCAGGTTGCCGTCCCGAGGATGGGCGTCAGCATAATGACAGAGTTGGGAAGTGGCAACGGCGGACGGCGTCGTGGGTTGCTCGAGCTGCGTCTCTCCCAGGTACTGGTAGGCAACGCCGCTCTCCTTCCCCATATTGCCGGCGGCCATCAAGTCGTTCGCAGCGGCGTCGTAATCCTCCAGAAGGTAATCCGTGATGCCCAAAGCGATGCGCAAACGGACTGACCGCGGGAACCTCTGCGTGGCAGCTTGGAACACGGCTTGCGCGGGCTGGTAAGTCTGATGCTGCAGTAAGTCCAGACCCAGGGCCATCTGATATTGCTCATGGTTCGGATTGAGGCGCGCGGCGGCTTGATAGCTGTGCACGGCGGCCAGGCTATCGCCGCGTTTTTCCTCGATGTCACCCAGCAGGCTTTCCGTCTCCGCGCTGTCGGTCAGGGCTCGAGCCCGCTCGGCGTTGGCCAGAGCTGCGCTGGGCTGCCCGGCTTCGAATTGCGCCAGCGCCAGATCGTAAAGCAGCTCCGCGCGTGGAGGAGACTCGCGCGCGGCTCGCTCGAATTCGGCCGCGGCCTGGCTTGCCATGCCGGCGCTTGCCAGTAATCCGCCCATCTGAACGCGGAAAGCCGCGTCAGCGGCGGGTGGAAGCGTCAGGGCGTCGAGCGCCGCGAGCGTGGGTAAAACGTCCTGGTGGGTTTCGGTCTGGGCCTTAAGAAGGGCCAGCCCGGCGCGAGGGTCGTGTGTGACCTCGAACATCGGCGCGAGGCGCTGGACCGCTTTGTCCCATTCCTGGGCCTCAACCTCCGCGAGGCCCGTGGCCAGTATCAGACCGGGATTCTGGGGAGCCACGGCAAGGGCCGCTTCCATGTCTTTGGCCGCTCCCGGAGCGTCGCCGCGCCCCAGAGCAATGGAGGCTGTGATTCTCCAATACTCGATACTCCGGTTGGGGTCACGCGGCGCCGCGACGCCGTGAAGGGCGGCGTCTGCATCGGCGTAGCGGCGCAGGTGAGCCAGCACCGCGGCCCAATTCATGCGAATTGCCGGAGATTTCGGATCGAGCTTTGCCGCCTTGGCCAGCAGTGGCTCAGCCGCCGCGGGGTTCCCCGCCTTGACATCGGCAGCAGCAAGCGAGATGAGCGTTTGAACGTCTTGCGGGTGTGCAACGAGCCGGGCGCGAAGCTTGCGAAGCGACTCTTGCTCCTCCTCAGCATGGGACGCTGGGGGAAGCTGGGAGGCCTGCTCGTTGGCCCCGACTTGGCTCGCCGAGGGTGACCGCGCCTGAAGGGCCAACAGGCTTGAGGCAGCGAAAAGGAAAGCGCCTAAAATGGCCCCCAGTTGTTTCATCAGGCTGCCCTTCCGTGTGAACATCGGCGATGACCACGCGAGGAGGAGCGATCAAGGAGGCGAAGAGCCGCAGAGTCCGGGACGCAAAACATCTGAGCTACACTTTGCCGGTTGGGGTGATGTGGAGGACCATTTCGTCCTCGTCGAGGAAGGCCTCGCCCACTTTCAAAGCGCGGGGTTCCCGGCCATAGACCTCAAAACCCAAGGACGAGTAAAGCTGCTTCGCCGCTGACTGGCCGGCGCCCACGGTCAGCGTGATCTGTACCAATCCGGACTGAGAACGAAGGCGTTGCAGCAGCTCAGCAAGCAGCGCCCGTCCCGTTCCTTTCGCGCGGTACTCTTGTTTGACGTAGACGCCCCAGATGCGGCCCTTGTGATTGATCTTGGCGCCCGCGAAACGCACAAATCCGGCCATCGCGGCAAGCTGACCTTCAACGAAAGCTCCCAACATGAAGCTGGTCTCTGTGGAATTGGAGCGGAGCCGGGCCGCGACGGATTCCAAGGTCATCGCTTGATGCTCCGCCGCGGACTCCACGAAAGCGTAGGGCTCCCGCTCCAGCGCCTCGAGCCGCAATTGCCAATAAGCCTCGGCGTCTCGTTCGGTGAGCGCGCGTATTTCCATGAGTGTTTTCTCCATCACAGTTTAGCCCGCGGCGGAATACGTTGCGAGCGGCTCGCGCCAGCATTGGGCTTTTCAAGGCCGGCAGTTCCTGGTTTGGGAACCGCCGAAAGACCGCTCTGCCAGCTTAAAAGGAGAGCTTCGTGATTTCCAAACTCAATTATACTTAACACCTTTCGGGATCGAGTTCGCAAGTGATTCCAGGATGGTGATGGTTGGGAGGCGCTTCCATGGCGAGAACATTTGGGGAAACCAATCCAATCGGGACCGGCCGCCGCGCAACCTTGAATCCCAGCAGGGAAACGCCGCTAGGTCGCCAATTCCTGGATCTGGCACGGCATTCGATCGAGGCTCATCATTTTCCGGAAATTGCCCGCTGCCTCGAAATGCTCTCCGAGGAAGAAATCTGGTGGCGCCCGAACGCGGCCTCGAACAGCGTTGGAAACCTGGTGCTTCATCTCTCCGGCAACCTGCGTCAATGGATCATTTCCGGCTTGGGCGGGCAACCGGACACTCGCCATCGTGAGCAGGAATTCTCGGAAAAGGGACCGCTGGCCAAGCGGGTCATCCTGAGCCGCCTACGGACTACGGTGAAAGAGGCCGGGCAGGTGATTTCAAGCCTCACCGCCAAAGATCTAACGTCCTTGCACCATATTCAAGGCTTTAAGGTTTCAGGCTTGCAGGCAGTCTCGCATGTGCTGGAGCACTTCGCCTTTCATACCGGGCAGATCGTTTACTTGACGAAAATGAAGGTCGAAAAGGATTTGGGATTTACCAGGCTGCCGGGGGAGAAACGTGGAAAGCCCGGGCCAAAGCCGCTCCCGATACTTTGAGCTAGTATGGACAAAACCGCCGGCAATTCTCCTTTTGTGGCTCTCGCGTGGTGTGAAGCCATCGGTCGCGTGGAATGGAGGCGTCACTCCCATGGGTTTTTACGCACAATACGTTTTGCCTCGCATCATTGATCTGGCGATGAGAAATAAGGAGGCGGCTCGCGTCCGGGCAGCTTGGATCCCTCATGCTCGAGGCGAAGTGCTAGAGATAGGCATTGGCTCCGGCCTGAACTTGGCTTTCTATTCGTCCGAGGTCCAGCATGTTTATGGCGTCGATCCGTCAGTGGAACTCCAGCGCATTGCACGCAAGAGGGCAGGGTCCGGCCCCATAAAGGTCGAATTCCTCTCGCAACCGGCTGAGGACCCGCTGCCGCTGGCTGGCGCGAGCATTGACACAGTGGTTGTCACGTGGACTCTTTGTTCTATTGCGAATGCTCCAAGTGCGCTCCAGCAGATGAAGCGAGTTCTGAAGTCAAATGGCCGCCTCATCTTTCTCGAGCATGGCCGCGCTCCCGATCCTGGCGTTGCCGCCTGGCAGGACCGGCTGACGCCGGTTTGGAAGCGTGTTGCCGGCGGTTGCCACCTAAATCGCAAGGTTGACGAACTCATTACGGGAGCCGGATTTCGGATAGCTGAGCTCAAAACGTGCTACCTTCCTGGACCACGCCCGATGACCTACACATACCAGGGTTTCGCGGAGCTCGCATGACCTGCCGACGCAGATTCTTGCTTGAGCTTCCGTCTTGGGGATCGACACAATTTATGGTACAAAACTTGATTGGCTGCGCTTCATCGGGGCGCAAGGTGGAACGCGTCTTGGACTAAAGAAGCAGGTGGCGCAGAACTTGCCCTTCCTCAAACGCTGCGGTTCTTGGTTTGGGAAGTAATGGAAGACCGCAGAGTTTCTGAGAAGCGAAACTCTGCGCTACTCCCCGTGCTAACTCGCAACAAGGTGTTCTTTGTTCCTCGAAATTCAACAACAAATCAGGACGAAGTTCCTTCAGGCTGTCCAGGAGATCTTCGGGCTGGCAATTGCCGAGCCGCAGCTTGGATTCCCGCCCACTGCTGATCTGGGCGAAATCTCAATCACTTCCTGCTTCGAGCTTGCCAAGCAACTGCGGCAGCCACCCAGGAAGATTGCCGAGCAAATTC
>JBOGKI010000406.1:0-4754 GCA_050745605.1 Terriglobia bacterium
TGCTTGAGTACCTCTTCGCCCACGGTTATGATGTGTGGCTGCTGGACTTTCGTTCCAGCATCGCTCTGCCCACCGCAACCCTCCAAGCGAGCGGCGACGACATTGCCACCCGGGACTATCCTGCTGCCGTCAAGAAAGTGCTGCAGCTCACGGGGACTAAGAGCGTCCAGATGGTGGCGCACTGCTGGGGCTCAACGACGTTTTTCATGGCGATGCTGGCCGGGCTCAAGGGTGTGCGGTCTGCAGTGGCGTCGCAAATCGCTACCCACTTCAAGACGCCCCTCGCCATGCATCTCAAGACCGGCCTGCACGTGCGCTCCTTCCTCAAGAATCTGGGCATTGAGTCGCTCACGGCCTACGTGGACAATCACGAAGGCTTGGCCGCCAAGGTTTACGACGAAGGGCTAAAGCTCTATCCGATTGAGCTCAAGAACCGTTGTGCCAGCGCGACGTGCCACCGCATTACGTTCATGTACGCGCCGCTCTACGAGCACGCCAACCTGAACAAGGCGACGCATGACAACTTGCATGAGATGTTTGGCGTGGCGAACATGAGAGCTTTCATTCACCTGGCGCTTCTTACCGACACGGGCCACCTGGTCGATTATTACGGCAAGGACGTCTACCTGCCGCATCTTGACCGGCTCAGCATCCCCATCGCTTTTATCCACGGCGCCCAAAACGAGTGCTTCCTGCCCGAAAGCACCGGGATCACTCTAAATCTTCTCGCCCAGGCGAACGGCAGCAATCTCTATAAGCGGCACGTGATTCCAGGCTACGGCCACATCGATTGCATTTTCGGGAAGAATGCCGTGAATGACGTGTTTCCTCTGGTGGTAGAGCACCTGGACGCAACTCAATAACGCGCGGACCTGGACGTAGCGGCCGCGGCGTCAGCCGCCTGCGCCGAGTGGAGGGACCAATCGATGGGCACGGCGGAAAAGTGGTTCGGGCGAATCGTCTGGCTCGGAATTCTTCTGAACCTGTGTTTCGCCATTCCGGCAATGTTCGCTCCGGATATGCTTCTTGCGGGCCTTGATCTACCACCGCAGACTTCCATGCTCTGGTTTCAGAACGTGGGGATGTTGCTCGTGGCGCTGTGTATCTTCTACGCACCTTCGGCTGTCGCTCCCGCGCGGTATCCCACGCATACGAAGCTTGTCGTCTTGTCCTGGCTGATTGCTTCCGCCTTCTGGCTCGTCCTGCTGCGCCAACCCGCGACAGCAGGTCTGGTCCGGTCGATGCTCGGGGTTGACCTCACGCTGGCCGTGCTGCTCGCCATTTTCTTGAATCCCGCCTTGGCGCCCGCGGACCGGGTAAGCCTCAGGGGTGCAGGGCGAGCCCTGAGTAGTCTGGGCGGCTGGTTGAAGGCCGGATGGCAGACGGCATGGGTGAAGGTGGCCCTCGCCGTCGTAGTGGTAGCCGTTGGACTGGCCAGCTACGGGTTGTGGTATTACCTGCTCCGGGCCGAACCTGACGCCACTCAGGCGACACCTGCCGAGCACTTCAAACACGGCGCCATTGGCCTGAGCACGGAAAGCCGCCTGCCCTATTACATCTGGAAGGTCTTGCCCACCATGTTCCCAGAGAAGCTGCCAGGATCGGGCGGATGGGCCTCATTCGGTTTCATCTTCGAGCCCGGGCAGGAGCTGCCCATTGGATTCTCGTTGCGCAGGATCGGCTATCCGGCTCTTGAGGCTAATTGCTCGCTGTGTCACACCGGGACTTATCGCACATCGCCCGCCGACACGCCGCACGGGATGCTGGGCGCTCCTGCCCACTCCCTTGATCTTCAATCCTTTCAACACTTCCTGTTCGATTGCGCCAGTGATCGGCGCTTTACATCGGCCAATGTGCTCAACGCAATTAACCGGGTGCACCACACCTCGTGGATTGAGGGGCTCGTCTATCGGTTCGTGATCATCCCGGTGACCAAACACGGATTGCTTGAGCAAAAAGCTGCCTATTCGTGGCAGGAGAGCCGCCCTCCGCAGGGACGCGGCCGTGTAGACACATTCAACCCTACCAAGTTCAACGTCTACCACCTGCCCGAGGATCACTCAATCGGCACGGTGGATCTCCCGCCGATTTGGAATCAGCGGCCGCGCGAAAATCTGTGGCTCCATTGGGACGGCAACAACAACAAGCTCGAAGAGCGTAATTATGCGGCCGCCATGGCAGT
The DNA here is from genome assembly GCA_050745605.1 of Terriglobia bacterium. GTDB lineage: Bacteria > Acidobacteriota > Terriglobia > UBA7540 > UBA7540 > CALCEB01. The sequence goes on from JBOGKI010000406.1 coordinate 2,183, forward strand.
CGGGGCCACACCCCGGTCCGTCATTCCAGCCAGCTTCAAAGAAGTCACAGACTTTCTTCTCGATCTCCAGCCGCCGCGATTCCCGTTCCCCATTGACCGAACGAGAGCCGATCGAGGGAAGGCCATCTACGCACGCAAGTGCGCTTCCTGCCACGCCTTCGGCGCTCCCCTGAACGGCCAGGTAACCCCGATCGAAGCGATCGGCACCGACCGCCATCGGCTCGACTCGTTCACCGAACAACTTGTGGACAAATTCCATTCCATCAATTTTGGCCCGCCGTTTAAGTTCGATGCCTACCGAAAGACGCACGGCTACAGCAATGTACCGCTCGATGGGTGCTGGGCGCGCGCGCCTTATCTCCATAATGGCTCGGTCCCCACACTCTGGGACTTGCTTCAGCCCGTGGACAAGCGTCCCGCGGTTTTCTATACCGGTTACGACGTCTATGACCCTAAGGACGTGGGCTTCATCACTTCGGGGTCTGAGGCCGAACGCGCCGGCTTCAAGTATCAAGTTTGTTTCCCAGGCAACTCGAACATTGGCCACACCTACGGTACAGAGCTCAAGCAAGAGGAAAAATGGGACCTGATTGAGTACCTGAAGACGCTTTAATTTGGGTAGCACTAACGCGGAGGAAAGGCCATGCTCAGTTCGAACTGGGACCAACGAAAAACCTCTTACGACTTCGTGGTGATTGGATCCGGCTATGGCGGCGCGATCAGCGCGGCCCGAGTCGCAACCTCCAACCTGACTCCAAAGCCGTCACTCTGCATCCTCGAGCGCGGGCAGGAGTGGCCCATCGGAACCTTTCCGGACCGCGTGGATACGGTGCTCAAAGCCGCCCGCAATGACGCCAATCCGCTCGGGCTCTATGAATTCCTGAACTACGAAGACATCTCGGTGATTAAGGGGTCTGGGCTGGGCGGCACGTCACTGGTCAACGCCAACGTGGCCATCACACCGGATCCGGAGGTCTTCAGCTTACCCGGTTGGCCACGCTCGATTACCCTGGATGTTCTGCTGCCGTATTACAACCGAGCGCGTTCCGTGATTTCACCGGCGCAGCATCCACGCGCCATGCAACTCGCCAAAGTTCAGGCCCTCGATCGCCGGGCGCAAGAGATTGACAAACACGCCTATGGACTTACCATCGCCGTCAACTTCTCAGTGAATGGCACGAATGCCTACGGCGTCGAACAAAAGCCTTGCATTGACTGCGGCGACTGCATCACGGGCTGCAACGTCGGCGCCAAGAATACTCTCTACATGAATTACCTGCCCATGGCGCGGAATGCCGGTGCGGAGATTTACACTCAGACCAAGGTTGAGTGGCTCGAAAAGCTGGCTGGTGGCGGTTGGAGGATCCACGGCCATCACTATAAGGATGTGCTGAATCACGAGCCTTTTACCCTCGACGCGAAGAATGTGGTGCTCTCGGCGGGCGCCATCAATTCTCCCGAGATCCTGCTGAGATCGGAGATGCGTGGCCTGTCAGTTTCGCCTGCGTTGGGAACTTCCTTCAGTGGTAACGGCGACTTCTTCGGTCTGGCTTACAACGGTGACGGGGTTACGAATGTTCTTGGCTACGGTCTGAAGCCTCCTCAGGCGGGTGACGCGCTTCCTTCCGGCCCAACCATTGTTGGGGCCGTCTCCTACAGCGGCGATATTCCGGTGGAGGATCGCTTCACGGTGGAGGATCTATCCTTCCCCAGCGCCTACATCCTGGGCGCGAAGGCCGGTTTCGCCGCCCTCCAAGGTCAGGATACTGTTACCGGCAATGAAGCCGCGCAGCAGCAGCGCGTCATGGCGGACAGTGACCTCCTGCATCCGTACCGCCTCGACGGTGCATTGAACCATACCATGTTCTACCTGGTGATGGGCCATGACGACTCACGGGGAACGATGGTGTTTGAGGCGCCGTGGTTTGAGCCCGATGGACGCATGAGGATTGAATGGGACGGCGCCGGACGCGAGATTGTGTTCACGCGCATTAACGAGGAGCTACGGCGCCACGCCCGGGCGCTCCAATCCAATTTCATCGAAAATCCTCTTTGGAGCATCTTCAATGCCCATCACCTGATCACGGCGCATCCTCTGGGTGGATGTCCCATGGGAGAAGATTACCTGCACGGAGCGGTTGACGAATTTGGGCGGGTTTTTGCAGGTGACGGGAGCGTCCACGAGGGTCTTTATGTCAGTGACGGTTCCCTGATTCCATCCGCGCTCAACGTTAACCCCTTCATCACAATTTCCGCGCTCACCGAACGCAACATCGAACGGAAGCTCCGGGATATGCAGGGCGATCACTATCCAGCGCCCAATCGATCCGTCAGCGTATCGGCCATCAGCGCGGTTGACGTCATCGACTACAGTGAGAATCGCCTGGAACCGCTGTTTCGGCGCTGCACCAGCTTGGGGATCGATGTGATGATCAATCAAGGTGGCGCGCCGCAGATCGATATCGGCGCGCGCACCATCCGGAACGATCGTTACTGGAAGGGTTTCTTCCCCAAGGGGCAAGTCTTGAACGCCATGTCCTCAGCGCTGTTCACCAGTTTCAAGAAGGAATTC
>JBOGKI010000407.1:0-4747 GCA_050745605.1 Terriglobia bacterium
GTATTATGCTTCCGCTGCTACCTTGGAGTCGTTGCTCGGATGTTATACGGTCGATTGGGTGAGCCGCAAGAGAGGCGAGAAGAGCCTCGAAAGGTACTTGTCCCACAAGCGTTATGAATACATCACCCGTCACATCAAAAAACACGCTGCCTGGGCCCTGGCCATCGCCTCCCTGACGCCGCCTCCCTTTCCATTCACGCCTTTCGTCGCGGCCGCCTCCGCATTGCAGTACCCTCGCAAAAGGTTATTTGCTGTCGTCGGAATCACTCGTCTCGCTCGATTTTCCACCGAAGGTCTGCTCGCCATATTGATGGGAGAAAGGATTATCCGTCTGGCCCGGTCGCGGGCCGTCGAGGGCGGGATTGCGTTCTTAGTGGTCATTTCGGTTTTAGGCAGCGCCTTTTCCATTCATCACTGGTTTATAGCCGGAGGAGAACGGCCGCCACGAACCAAACGCAAACCCGCAGCCCGCAGATAACCGCGTGATGCGGCGTAAGGACCGGTCCTGTGCCGGGCTTGCTCAAATCCGGTTTTTGGCAACCCCCCAAATTTGGGCAGCCCTGATTTTCTTTCGCCCCTTCAGGGCGAACCCTGCCCCTCTTTCCTCTACGGTGGATTCCCTTCAAATTTAGGAAGTTCCCTGGATTCCAATCCTTGTTGGCCAGCCGTAGCATGAAATATGAAGTAAGAATGGCAGAGCAGCAAGGATGCACCGCAAGGGCAGTTCCATTTTGCGCGTTCCTTGCATCTGAGTTTGTCAAGCCAAACATTGGCGGAGCGCCCTGAACGATAAGCTCTGCCGGGAGGCCAGCGTGCTTTGGACGATTGCCATCATTCTGTTGATCCTTTGGATACTGGGCTTCGTCACGTTTCACGTCTTCGGGGTCTACATCCATATTTTGCTCGTCCTGGCCATCATCGCGGTCCTGGTCAGGTTGATCCAAGGGCGTAATCCCTTGTGACGCCTTATGGCTCACCTCGGATTCGCAATGGAAGGCGGTTCCATTCCCGATCAGTTTGCGCGACCAAGGCTGCAGCGTCGGTGTCCTCGCTGCCGCTATGGCTGCGATGTTTTAGAGAATGATACTCCAACGCGAGGCGAACCACGATGATTCAGAGTGCGCGGCGCAAAGCCCAATACCTGTGCAGCGCTTGCGGGAAATCTTATGATTCGCTCGACAAGCTAATTCATCATCGAAAAAGTTGCAACAGCTTCAAGACGACGGCAACCCATGCGCCGTCGTTCGAGTCCGCCCGGGAGGAGGAGATTCAAGCTCGCCGGGAACGGACGCGAATCACCGCCGGATTTGTTCGGTGATTTTCAGAGGTGAGCTGGGATTCCCCCTGTATCCGGCCGGCGAGCAAGAGGCGAGTGGAATGAAGCTCGTTTCTTGCGCCAGCTACACGCGAATGAATTCTCTATAGGGGATCACCTCTGGATGCGCTTGGCCCGTCTTCCATTTTCAATGGTAGAACTGCGGTGACGCTTGTGCCGTGGTCCGTGGACTCGATTTCCAGGCGGCCGCCCAACTGTCTCAATCGGGCCCGCATTCCGGCAATTCCCACACCGATCGTTTCAGTTCCCTTGGCCTGCCCGGCATCAGCACTACGCATTCCGTGCCCGCGATCTTGTATTTGGAGAGTTGCTTCTTCCGGTCCAAGGGAGATGAGAACTCGGGCGGTGTGGCTGCCGGAGTGCTGCCGAATGTTGTTCAAACTTTCCTGAACGACGCGAAAGAAGGCAAGCTTCACGTGGGGTGGAAGTAGGACAGGTTCCTGCGGAAGGTCAAGATCGACCTGAATGCCTGTAAGCTCGGAAAAGCGTATCGCATGCCAGCGCACTGCCGGCAGCAGTCCCATGGTATCCAAATCGGGTGGGTGCAGAAGGTGCGAGAGATTGCGAATTTCCTGTGAAGCCCGGTCCGACAAATCCCTGCATTCCTGAAGGATCCGGGCCGCTTTCTTGGGACCGGAAAGCTTACCGGTCTGCAGCGTCGCCAAACCCAACGCTAGCGCGGAAAGCGTCTGGGCCGTGCTGTCGTGAAGCTCCCTGGCGATTCTCCTTCGTTCTTCATCCTGCAGGCCCAGGAGACGGGTCGAAAGCTTACGGAGCGATTCCTCGGTTTGCTTTTGTTCCGTCATGTCCGTGTCGATCTGGAGCCATCCCAGCGGTTTGCCTGCAGCGTCACGTTCCATCGTCCAGTGGCTACTCACGGTTATGAACGTGCCGCCCTTCTTCTTGTGAAGGATTTCACCTTTCCAGTGTCCGGCACGGAACAAGGCCTCGCTAATCTCCGCGAACGGCTTGGGAAACTTCGGAGCGAGCAGTGAAAGCAGCGATTGGCCCACAGCTTCCGCCTCCAGCCATCCATACATCCTTTCCGCGCCCTCGTTCCAACAGGCAATCGTTCCATCGAGCTCCAGAACCAGGATCGCGTCATTGGCTAAATCGATGAGCTTGGCTTGCCTCTCAATCGCATGTGTGATCTTCGGATGGGCCCGGGTCATTTCAAACGCGACCGCCACGCACTGGTCCGGCAAAGGAATAATCTTCACCGCAAAGATGCCCTCTGACAGGTCCTCATCCCCGCGCTCAATAGGTCCTAAGTTCTTGAGTTTCCCGGTTTGCGCAACTTCCCGCAGATCATCTTCCAGGCAAGCGAGTTTGTTCAGTATCCTCTCACCCGCGATCCTCCGCGAAGCATCTGCCCCCAAATTGCTCAAGATCACTTTGGGCACGGGATTATCGACAGAACCTTCCAGCCGCCAGATCACAAATCCCATCTGAAGCTTTGTCAAAAGTTCGGTAATGACGGAAAGAGCCTGATCGCGCGCCACCGGTTCTTGAGGCGCATCCTGATCTTGTAGAGTCGGCATGGTGTTTTCTCCCGCGCTCAAAGGTTCTGAGTGGATCGCCCCATCGAGTGAGCACTCACTCCCCGCAGCGAGTTCCAACTCTAACACAGTGTCAGGTAGCGGGAAATGTTTACCGCCGTGCTTGTATGCTCCTGGTGCGTTGCTGCCAGGGAGCCGCCGGATATTTATTTGTTCGCCTGTGGGTGAGGGTGAATCAGGGAAGAGGGTAATGGGTAGTGACTCAGCTTCGCGCCGTAGCGGCGAGTTAACCTCGCCAAATGGCGGCATCGAGCGGCAAAATGCTCTTGATTTTAGCTGTTAACATATATAGATGATTGCTTCTTAAGCTGGGAAGATAAGCCGTATCATCCCGGCCGCACTTTACCCCCTCGCACGGCCCCATGAGCAAAAATGAAGGATCACGCCAAGTTGCATCGACACAGTCCAGGAGCGATAACCTCGGCATGGTTTTTCCCTACGAGACATAGGCGAGCCTGGTCTCTGGGCACCCCCGTTTGGGGCGGTGTGAACGCCTGCAAATTCAAAAAAACAAAACGGATCGTTGAGGTAAACCCATAGGCCACTGATAATAATAAGAAATAATAGGATCAAATCCAACCAAACCCATTTCAAAGCCGCGGACGGATCAACCAACCTGTTTATTATCATTCACTTCTGGTAATTTTAGAAACGAATCAGCGCAAGCTATTCATTACAAATAGGTTAATATAATTATGAGCGGTTTTTGATGAAAACTAACCCACTCAAACCCTGACCGGCCCGCAAAAATCGTTCAACTTACTTATTATCAATCGATTGCGGACCTATGACGAGCAAATCAAGATATGTTATTGAAGACAGATAACTTATTATCCAGTGGCGCAGAGTCTACGCCTTTTCGAATTCTGCGGTTTCTGGTGGGGAACCGCCGCCAAGTCGCGATCGCTCCCTCGCAAGCCGAATCGGCTTCCCGACCACGTCCTCTCGCTTCCGGTCGTCGCAGGAACAAACTACGCGCCGGGATAACTGTCTCCCTAACACCGAGGTGTCCAGAGGGGTACCGGCTGAGAGATTTTGAAAAGCCGCTGGGCCCACACAAGGCGCTACGCGGGCGTCAGCCGGCGCTTCGCCACCTTGGGATGGACTCTCTTCAGTCTGAGGCGTAACCTGCAGCGGGCGCGCAAGAGCCGCGATTTTACCGCCGACATCGAAATACCTAGTGCATCAGCGGTTTCCTTCACTGAGAGCTCTTCGACATTGCGTAATTGGAAGGCTGCCGTAAGCCGGGGACCGAGATTTTCGAGCGCCGCGGCCAGCGTCTCTTCAAACTCAACTTCGGCATAACGCTTCTCCGGGTCTTGCTGCGAATCCACGATTTCCCTGGGGACCGTGGTGTCCGCGTCCAGGTACACGACCTCATCCAGGGACACCTGCCTGTTGGAGCGCCGCTTACGCAGCTTCATCAGGGCTTCGTTCATGACGATCCTTACGAGCCACGTGTAGAAGCGCGACTTCCCCTGGAATACTCTCAGATTGCAGTAGGCCTTCATCAGCGCTTCCTGCGACGTATCTTCAGCGTCTTCGTGGTTTCCCGTTATTCGGAGCGCCAGCCGGTAGATGTTTTTATAGTACTGATTGGCAAGAATAGAAAAAGCCTCGTCATCTCCCATTTTGGCAGCATCCACCAGCCGGGGTTCATTTGCCAAATGTGCCGTCATCGTTTTTTCACCTCACAAGAACGTTGCTGGTCATGCAACATGATTCAACATTAGCGGGGTGCTTGCTGTCTTACCATCCAGCGAAGGTCGTAGTTACCGTAGGGAGTTACTGTAGCGGTACTTCGTGACAACGGGGCGTGTTTTCTTGGAGTTGAAGTTGGGTGCAGAGTGGC
>JBOGKI010000408.1:0-4747 GCA_050745605.1 Terriglobia bacterium
TCCGGGGACAGGTGGTGAATCAGGTCACGGGCCAGGCAGTCATGGGGGCCTACGTTAACGTTCAGCGCGCTGGGGACCAAATTGTGGGGCTTCCCGGATACGTAACCGGCGCCAATACAGACCTTAATGGGACTTTTGAACTGGATGATGTCGCCCCTGGGAACTACGCGCTGACGGTCCAATTTCAGGCGGATGGCAAAGAGTTGTTTGGCGCTCTTAAGGTTGATCCGGCGGGCGGAGAGAACCTGACCGGCATGGAGTTGGACATAGCTCCGGGCGTCGAACTGAGCGGAAGAGTGATTCTGCCGCCGAACGCGCAGCTCAATCGAGATTCGCTCACCGTAATTCTTAAGCCTTCTAACGGCGCCAGCCTGTATGGCGGCGGAGCCCGAGTCAAGGAGGACGGCACTTTCAAGCTGACCAACGTCGCTCCAGGTCCATATCGCGTTAATGTCGCAGGCTTTTCTGAAGAGTATTATCTGAAGTCCGCTACTTTGAATGGCGCCGAGGTTCTTGCGTCTGGACTCACGATTTATCCCGGCCAGCCTGCCGGCACGCTCAACCTCGCCCTGAGCCTGGACGGCGGCCGCATCAACGGCGTCGTGATGAATGAACAGAAGACGGTTGATGGCGCCACCGTGGTCTTGATTCCTAATCCACCCTTTCGCAATCGCGATGATCTCTACAGTACCAAGCGCACGGATGACCATGGCCGCTTCGCCATGCTGGGCCTGCCTCCCGGTGACTACAAGTTGTTTGCCTGGGAAGACCTGAACGGCGAGGAATTTAAGTCCCCGGATTTTATGCGCCTTTTTGAAAACCGCGGCCAGTCCGTCCATATCGACGCCCAGAGCTCCCAGAACGTGGAATTGCAGGTGATTCCCGCCGACGCCATGCCGCAGTAGCAATACCCAGGGCACAGAAGCGGTGGCTTGGCTCGCTCGTAGCGCCAGCATCCCTTCGCTTCGCTCAGGGCAGGCTTTGCCGGCAAACGCCGCCGGGACGGCGGCGCTACATGCTGCGTCCAACTACCCAACGCGAGTCACTCCGTCTGGCAAAGAAATGCCACTGGCATCGGGGCGTAGCAATGCCGTCTTATATTGGTTAGGGGGCGGTGAGCGCCTTTGAGATTAATCGGAAGGCCGGCAAGCTGACCTTGTGGATCGCGCGACCGGAAGTCTGACTCCCACGGGCCGGGCGCTGGATGTACCTTCCCCGGTTTGTATCGTCTTCATGCCAGTCGTATGATCCTCAAACTGTATGCTGAAAACGGCGCCCCACCATCGTCATCCTGAGTAAAGCGCAGATTCAATGCGTTTTGTTTTGATTACGAGGACGAGATGCTTCACTATGCTCACCATGATAAATTGACATCTTTCAGCGTCTTACCAAATATCGAATGACCTCCGACATTGTTCTGAGACGCGCCCACGTGATCGATCCCTCGCAGGGCATCGCACAGGTGCTGGATGTCGCAGTGCGCGGCGGCATTATTGCCGAGGTCGGTCCTTCGCTGGTGGCGCCCGCCGCTACCGCCGAACGAGATTTGAGTGGTGCGTATGTTTGTCCCGGGTTGATTGACCTTCATGGGCATTGGTATGAGGGGAGCGCCTGGGGAATTGACCCGGATTTTTGCCTCGACATGGGAGCATCCACCGTCGTCGATGCCGGAACCACGGGTTTCATCAATTTCCCCGACTTTCTCCGGCACGGAATCATCCAGGCCCGCGTCCGGGTGCTGGCCTTCGTGAATATCGCGGCCTGGGGTATCCCCACGTCATTCGCAGGCGAGCTGGAGGATCTGCGTTACTCGCGGCCTCGGGAAACCATCGCCGTTCTCGAGGAGAATCCCGGTCTGGCCATTGGCGTGAAGGTCCGGATGAAAGAAGGGCATAGCCCGAAGGCGTTTGACGACGCGCTGGAGACGGCGGAGAAAACGAAGCTGCCGTTGATGGTCCACATCGGAAAAGGGGCGCGGACTGCGGAAATCCTGCGGCGGTTGCGCCCCGGCGACATTGTGACGCATTGTTTCGAGGGCCGGGGAGACGGCATTGTGGACAACGGCAGCCTGATCCCGGAGGCGCGCCAGGCCCGCCAGGAAGGAGTGGTGTTTGACGTGGGTCACGGGGCGGGCAGCTTTAGCTGGGAAGTGGCGCGCCGGGCCTTCGAGTATGAGTTTTACCCCGACACTATCAGCACCGACCTTCATCGCTATTCGGTCGAGCGCTGGGCGTTCGACATGCCCACCACCATGACGAAGTTCCTGCACCTGGGGATGTCACTCCAAGACGTCGTTCTGAAATCGGCCTGGAACCCCGCCAAAGTGATCGGAAGGGAGCGAGAGCTGGGAACGCTGCGCGTGGGGACGGTCGCAGACCTTTTTGCTTTCACCATCGAGGAAGGAGCATTTCCGCTGGAGGACACGCATTTGAAGATCGAAGTGGCGCGGCGGCGAATCAAGCCTCTGTTCTTGATGAAGTCGGGCGAGATCATCGAGCCGCACCCCCGGTCGGGCCGGCTCCGCAAGCTCTACGAAGCTGATTACGAAATGCTCCGGTCCATCGAGCGGAGCGCGTGACCCGGGACAACGGGCCGGTCGTTGGACCTTTGCAGGACTTTCCCTTGGCCGTCAGCCCGGAAATACTGCCTTGCATGGGCGTCGGAACGACAGAGCATGGTAACTCGTTGCGCGCGGTTCATTGACGCGCGTTTTAAGCATGTGTTAGTTTCGAGTGTTAGCTGGAATCTGAACCGGGCTAGATTAAGGAGGTTCGTTGGATTTCGCCCTTTTTCTCCTGCTGCAAGGGGAAGTTGGCCAGTTGCTCGCAAATACGGGGCCGGTTGCCAGAGGTGTTCTGGCGATTCTGCTGTTTTTCTCAGTCTTTTCCTGGGCTATCATCTTCAAAAAGTCCCGTACCTTTAAGAAGGCTCGCCTCCAATCCCTCGAATTCTTGAAGATTTTCCGCCGTAGCAAGAAGCTTGCTGAGATTCAGGCCGCTTGCCAGACGTTGACGGCAAGCCCATTGTCCGAAGTCTTTATGGGTGGCTATCGGGAAATTGAGGCCCAGGCGACCTATACCGAAAACCCCGGCAAACCGCGCATCCGCAGTTTGGAGGGTGTGCAACGCGCGCTCCAGATTGCCTCTTCGGCCGAATTGACGCGGCTCGAGCGCTGGCTCGCGTGGCTGGCCACGACCGCCGGCGTCACTCCCTTTATTGGATTGTTCGGAACCGTTTGGGGCATCATGGATGCCTTTCAGGACTTGGGCACCGCCACTACGGCTTCACTTCACACCGTGGCCCCGGGCATTTCTGAAGCGTTGATTACGACAGCCGCCGGATTGTTTGCGGCCATTCCTGCCGTCATTGCATATAATATCTATGTTGGGCGCATCAAAGAATTTGGGGCTTTGATGGATGAATTTGCGTTGGAGTTCATCAACTTGACAGAACGGTTTTTCACTTGAGAGCAGTCCGCATTCCGCAACCGGCGTTCGGCAGCAGGGCCAACCGTAGAGACGGAAAGCTGGCCGCTGGGATCTGTTTGTTTCTCGGCGCGGGTCGCAATTCCATGTAGCGAAGGGGACCGGGTATGGCCTTTACCACTCCCAAGGGCAGAACGCAAACCTCACTTTCCGAAATCAACGTCACGCCGCTGGTTGACGTGATTCTGGTTCTGCTCATCATTTTCATGCTCACGGCTCCCATCCTGCAGTCGGGCATTGAAGTCAACTTGCCGAAGACCAGGACGGTGAAGACCATCAGCAAAGAAAGAGTGGTCATCACTATCGATAAGCGCCAGAATCTCTATATTGGGAACGACCCCGTGAACATTAACTTGCTCGGCCAGACCGTGATCAACAAGATGCACGGGGCCACAGATTCTCCGGTTTATATCCGGTCGGATCAGGCGGTGCCGGTCGGCACGTTCCTCACCGTGATTGATGCGCTGAAGCAGTCTAAGATTAACAACATCAGCATCGTGACGCGCCCCATTGAGACCAAGGGATCAAGCTAGCGCAGGGCCGAGCACGGCCTGGAGAGGTTGGAATCACGGCGCCAGCAACGCTATTCGACGATGAGTGCCGAAACATTTCCGCTGCCTTTTGACCATCGGGACACCCTAGGAGGCTGGCTGGCGGCCTCGATTGCATTCCATGTCGCTATCGTTGTGGTTGCCGTCGCGTACGCCTGGATCGGTTTCCACCATGGGCCCGGTTGGGGCAATCCCTGGGCTAAGGGCACGGCCACCCAAGTGAACGTAGTCTCTTCCTTGCCCGGTATCCCCCTTCCTACCCCTATGGAACAGACCCGCAGCACTTTGCGGGATGAAAATCCCGGCCTCTACAAGACGCTAGTTCAACCCCGGGAAGTGCCGCCGCCGGACGCTCTCGAAATTCCCAAATTCAAGGACGCTATTCATCCCAAGCCGGTGATTCGCATCAACAAGCGCATCCAGAAGGAAGCGCCCCTTCCTCCTCCCAATGCCATTCCTTTCGGAAATCAAGGCCAGGCGGCCATCGATTACGGCCAGTTCGTGATCGGCTCGAGCCGGGGAGGAATCGCTATTGAGAGCGGAAACTTCGGAACACGCTATGGCTGGTACGTGCAAGCAGTGAAGAACCGCGTGAGCAGTAACTGGCTGCTTTCCATGATCAGCCCGAACATTACCTCGGCGCGAAGGGTGTACGTGGAGTTCAAGGTGCAGAGGGATGGGACCATCACCGACGTGAAGCTCACCCAGTCG
>JBOGKI010000409.1:0-4722 GCA_050745605.1 Terriglobia bacterium
GTCCCAATCTCACCCAGCCAATTTACCCACTCGAACCTGAATAGCATTACGGAGTTTGACGTGGGAGCCGGCTACACCATCGAACGCGGCCACAAACGTCAGGCCCGCATGCGGGCCGCCCGCGACGTAACCACAGTCCAGCGGACGCTGATCAACGATGCGGAACGCGGGCTGACCTATAACGTGGCGCAGGAATTTATCAGCGTGCTACTGGCCAAGGCAACCCTCGCTTTCGCGCAGCAGGACCTGAGCAGTTTTCAAAACACGGTCAACATCAGCGAACTGCAATACAAGGCCGGCAGCATCAGCGAGGGCGATTTCCTGAAGATCAAGCTGCAACTGCTCCAATTCCAGACCGACGTTTCATCGGCCGAGGTGGCGCTGGTGCAGGCAAAGGCGAGCTTGCGGGAACTGCTCGGATACGATGCTGTTCCTGAAAATTATGCCGTGATCGGGGGCTTGGCCTACTCTCCCCTGCAGCTCAATCTGCAAGACCTTCAGGCCGAGGCGCTCCGGCTAAGGCCAGACCTTATCGCGGCCGATCAAGGGATCACCGCAGCGCAAAGCCAGTACAAGCTCGCCAGTGCCAACGGCAAGCGCGACGTCACAGCCAACCTTTATTACACGCACGTCGCCGCCCTCAACACCGCCAGCTTCATCGTCAACATGGAGATTCCGATTTTCGACCGTAACCAGGGCGAGATCGCGCGGACGCATTACGCCATCACGCAGGCGCAGGAACAGCAAAGGGCGGCCTCCGACCTGGTGATGACCGACGTGCGGAACGCCTACGAAGGGTATAAGACCAACGCTGAAGTTGTGGAACTTTATAGGTCGGGCTACTTGAAAGAAGCCAAGGACTCCCGGGACATCAGCCAGTATGCCTATAAACGGGGCGCAGCCAGCCTGCTCGATTTTCTGGACGCGGAGCGCAGTTACAGGGCCACCGAACTCGCTTACCTCCAGACCCTTGCCAATTACATGGATTCCGTGGAGCAGGTCCGGGAGGCGGTGGGAACGAGGAATCTACCATGAACAACAACCGATCAGTCCGCGAAACAAGCGGTCAAGAGCCAAAGAAGAATTCCCCGGAGAGGAGCTTAATTCGCGGAGCTGCGGGGCGTGAATGCGGAAGCGGGGGCCGTGCCCGTCGCCCGTCTGTTCCCAAGCATCGGCGCCGGGACGGGGTGCCGCGGCCGCTGCTGCTTTCGGCGCTCGTCCTGAGCCTCTTGATGCTCTTGTCCGGCTGCCGCAAGGAGCGAGCCTCCGCTGATGAATCCGCCGGACAGGGGACGGCATCCTCGCAGCCCAGCGACCAAGCACAATTCTTCACGGTGGCCGCCGACCAGATGGCGCACGTCCAAGTGGTAACGGTGAAGACGACGAATCTGCCGCGAACCCTGCGGCTCACCGGAACCGTGGCCTACAACAGTTTCGTCACCACGCCGGTCATCAGCCAGATCAGCGGCCCCATCACTCGCATCCTGGTATACCCGGGACAGACCGTCCTCGCCCGCCAGCCCATGCTCTACGTCAGCAGTCCGGATTACGCCCAGCTTCGTGATAATTACCTGAAGACCCGCGACGCCTACAACCTGGCGCACAAGATCTATCTTCGTTCCCAGGACCTCTACGCCCATCACGCCATCGCCGCTCAGGAACTGGAACAAGCCGATTCAGCTCAAAATCAGGCCCAGGCAGATTTGGAGGCGGCGCGGCAATCGCTGAAAATCGTGGGCATTGCCAACCCGGACCAGGTTGTCAAGGACTCCGTCTCACCTGAAATTCCGCTACGTGCCCCCGTTGACGGAGAAGTTGTGGAACGTCTGGTGGCGCCTGGACAGGTCGTGCAGGGAGGGTCCACGCAATGCTTCACCATTTCCGATATGAGAACCGTTTGGGTGCTGGCGAATGTTTACCAAAACGATTTGGCATACGTCCACCAGGGCGACGCGGTCAGCATCGAGACCAATGCATACCCCGAGGTATTCCATGGCCGCATCTCCTACCTCGCGCCCGCTATGGATCCTACCTCGCGGACCTTGCAGGTGCGCATTGTGACGCAAAACCCTGGCCAGAAGCTCAAGAAGGATATGTACGTGACGGTGACTGTGAACGCGGGAGCGATTCAAAAGGCGCTCGCCGTGCCAGACGCCGCCGTGCTCCGAAACAGCGAGAATCAGCCTTTTGTTTACGCCGTGGCCGGACCCGGTCAATTTGCGCAGCGTCTGATCACCATCGGCGAGACGCACGGTGGCAGGACCCAAGTCCTGAGCGGTCTACAAGCGGGCGAGCAAGTGGTGGCCGACGGCAGCCTGTTTTTGCAATTCGCTAATTCGTTCCAACGCTAGCCATTTTGAATTTTAGATTTTGGGACTTGCCGTGGCTGCTTGCTGATTACTGACGACTCTTTCATGATCCATCGAATTGTTCAGTTCGCGTTGAACCAGCGGTTCCTCATTTTGCTCATGGCCGCTGCCGTTGCCATCATAGGCGCGGTGTCTTTTGTGCACATGCCCATCGAGGCGTATCCGGACCTCGCCCCTCCCATGGTCGAGATCATCACGCAGTGGCCGGGCCACGCGGCGGAAGAGACGGAGCGCCTGGTGTCCGTTCCCATTGAAGTGGAGATGAACGGCATCCCCAACCTGACGTACATGCGGTCCATATCGCTTTATGGGCTCTCCGACGTCATTATGACCTTCAGCTACGGCACCGACAAATATTTCTGCCGCGAGCTTGCGTTTCAGCGGTTGAGCAACGTAAATTTGCCCGCGGGGGTGGCTCCCGGCCTGGCGCCGCTTTCGAGTCCCAGCGACCTCATTTACCGGTACGTGATTCAGAGTCCGGACCGCTCTCCAATGGAGTTGAAGACGATCGAAGCCTGGGTTCTCGAGCGCGCGTACCGCTCCGTGCCCGGCGTGGCGGACGATTCGGGTTTTGGCGGCACGGTCATGCAATATCAGGTGCTGCTGGACCCCGTGCGCCTCTACAACTACCACCTCACCGTGCCGCAGGTCATGACGTCCCTGGCGGCGAACAATGCCAATACGGGCGGCGGTTTCTATTCGCAGGGCGGGCAGTTCTATTACGTGCGCGGCCTCGGGTTGGTCAAAGATCTACAGGATATCAGCAACATTGTGGTGGCCAGCCAGGGCAATGCGCCGGTGCTCGTGAAGGACGTCGGCAAGGTGGTGATCGGGCACGCGCCGCGCCTGGGTGAATTCGGCTACATGCGCCAGGATGACGCGGTCGAGGGCGTGATTCTGATGCGGACGGGCGAGCAGACGCAATACGTCTTGCAAGGCGTTGAAAAAGAAACGGAGAAGCTGAACAAGAGCGTCCTGCCGCCCGACGTCAAAGTGGTTCCCTACTACGATCGCACCGATCTGGTGAAACTCACCACCAGCACCGTGGAATCCAACCTGCTTCGCGGCATGATCCTGGTGGTGATTATTCTGATCATCTTCCTGATCAGCTTCCGCGCCGCGGTGATCGTCGCCATTACCATTCCTCTCTCCCTTTTGTTCGCGTTCATCTTTCTCCACGCCAAGGGGGTGGACGCCAATTTGCTTTCGATTGGCGCCATTGACTTCGGCATCCTGGTCGAAGGCGCCGTGATGATGATGGAGAACATCTACCGTGAAATCGCGGGGCGCCACGGCCAGGAGTACAAGCTTTACGACGTGATTCTGTCCGCTGCGAGCGAGGTCGACCGCCCCATTTTCTATGCCGTCTTGGTGATTATTGCGGGATATTTGCCTATTTACGCCTTGCGGGGCGCGGCGGGAGAGCTCTTCCGCCCGATGGCGGACACCATGGCGTTCGCGCTCATCGGGTCATTGATCTTCGCCTTGACGTTGGTGCCCGTGCTGGCGTCCTACTGGTTCAAGAAGGGAATTCGGGAGAAGGTCAATCGTCCTTATGAATGGTGCAAGGACGCATACCGCCGCCAACTGCAATGGTGTCTGAAGTATCCCAAGCTCACGTTCTTGATTGTCGCCATCATCTTTGGCGCGAGTCTCCTGCTGGTTCCCTACATCGGCGCGGAATTCATGCCCCATCTCGACGAAGGGGCCATCTGGGTGAGGGCCACCATGCCGTATACGATTTCATGGCAGGAAGCCGCCAAAATTTCCCCCGAGATCCGGGACGTCCTGATGTCGTTCCCGCAGGTTACGACCGTGGCGTCGGAATTGGCGCGGCCGGATGATGGCACGGACCCGACGGGGTTTTTCAACGATGAGTTCTATGTGGGTCTGAAGCCGTACCGTGGTGCGATCTGGAAAACGGGAAAAATCCGCACCAAGCCGGAACTGATTGCCGCAATCAATGACAAGCTGCAGACGTACCCTGGCATCATTTTTAACTACACCCAACCGGCGGAGGATGCAGTGGATGAGGCGTTGACGGGCCTGAAGAGCGCCTTGGCGGTAAAAATCTACGGAACCGACTTGAATGTCCTGCAAAACAAGGCCATTCAAGTGAAAACGACTCTTGAGCACGTGCGAGGATTCACGGACCTGGTGGTGGTGCGCGAGCTTGGCCAGCCCAGTCTCATCGTGGACGTGAACCGTGCGGCGTGCGCGCGTTATGGGATCAACGTCAGTGACGTTGAGGCCGTGGTTCAGGCGGCCGTCGGCGGCCAGGCCACCACGCAAGTCATTCAGGGAGAAAAAGAGTTCGACCTGGTCGTGCGTATGGAGCCCCAATATCGCAGCA
>JBOGKI010000410.1:0-4703 GCA_050745605.1 Terriglobia bacterium
TTTCAGTCTGTAGCGGCGGTGTCCCCACCGCCGTCATTGATTGTAAGGAGCTTTCGGCGCTGAGGACAGCGCCGCCACAGCAAACTGTACCATTACTGACCATTCGCCTTGATTGACCGGCCAAGCTCTTCTTTGCTAGGTTATTATCTTGCCGTCGGCTAGAGCGTCTAAAATTGTGACCGCTCATGGATAATATTCAAATCACGTTTCCCAGCGGCGACGTGAAAGAGTACGCCAAAGGGGTGCTGGCCGTTGACGTCGCGCGCTCGATCTCGCCGCAGCTTGCGCGGGAGGCGCTGGTGGCGAAAATCGATGGGAAGCTGGTGGACCTTGCCGCGCCCATCGAGGAGAACTCTCCGGTGCAGTTCTTGACGCCGGATGCTCCCGAGGCGCTCGAAGTTTACCGGCACTCATCCGCCCACTTGCTGGCCGCGGCGGTTCTGGAGCTCTTCCCGGATGCGCATCCCGGCATTGGCCCGCCCACGGAAACTGGATTCTACTATGATTTCTATCGCGAAAAGCCGTTTACCGAAGAAGATCTGAAAAGGATTGAGGAGAAGATGCAAGAACTCGTTAAGGCGAATCTGCCTTACGAGCGCGTCTACTTCCCGAAGCAAGAAGGGATGGAGCTCTTCAAGAAGATGGGCGAGTTCCTGAAGTGCCAGCTCATCGAAGAGAAGGCGGACCCTGTTTTTTCCGCCTACCGCATCGGCAAATTTCTCGACTTCTGCCGCGGCCCTCACATTCCTTCCACCGGCCGCATCAAGGCGTTCAAGCTGCTCAGCGTCGCCGGGGCGCATTGGAAAGGGGACGAGCACTCCCATCCGATGCAGCGCATTTACGGTACCGCTTTCTTCAGCCGCAAGGATCTGGAGGACTATCTCAAACAGGTTGAGGAAGCGAAGAAGCGTGATCACCGGCGCTTGGGCAAGGAACTCGACCTTTTCAGCGTTGAAGATGACGCCGGACCGGGGCTGATTTTCTGGCATCCGAAGGGTGGCCTGATCCGCAAAGAAATCGAAGACTGGCTGCGGCAGGAACTGCTGGCCCGCGGCTATGACCTGGTGTTCACGCCCCACGTCATGCGCCGCCACTTGTGGGAAGTCAGCGGCCACGCCAATTTCTACAAAGAGAATATGTTCGGCGCCATGGCAGTGGAGAATGACGAATATCAGCTCAAGCCCATGAACTGCCCGGGCCACATCCTGATTTACAAATCACGAGTGCGTAGCTACCGTGAGCTGCCGCAGCGCTATGCCGAGCTTGGCACTGTTTACCGTTATGAACGCTCCGGCGTGATGCACGGCTTGTTGCGCGTTCGCGGCTTCACTCAGGACGACGCCCACATCTTCTGCCGGCCGGAGCAAGTGGAAGAAGAGGTGCGGGCTTGCGTGGAGTTTGCTTTCACCGTGCTCAAGACTTTTGGCTTTGACCGGTACCAAGTGGAGCTTTCCGCCCGCGACCCCGGGCATGCCGAACGGTACGCCGGTACGGTCGAGGACTGGGACCGCGCGGAAGGCGCGCTGATGAACACACTTCGCCGCATGGATGTTCCGTTTAAGACCATGCCGGGTGAGGCGGTGTTCTACGGCCCGAAGATCGACCTCAAGCTGGTGGACGCCATCGGACGGCCCTGGCAGCTCACCACCGTGCAGTTTGATTTCAACCTGCCTCGGCGCTTCGAGATTGAATACGTGGGAACCGACGGGCAGAAGCACACGCCGGTGATGGTGCACCGGGCGCTGCTGGGATCGGTGGAGCGATTTTTCGGGGTGCTGATTGAGCATTACGCGGGAGCTTTTCCAGTGTGGCTGGCGCCGGTGCAGGCGGTGGTTTTGCCGGTCAGCGAGAAACACGCAGCTTATGCCCAGGAAGTCGCGGCAGCGTTGAAGGCCGCCGGCATTCGCGGCCACCTGGATGACCGGAATGAAAAGTTGAATGCTCGAATTCGCGACGCGCAGTTGCGGAAGGTCCCTTTCATGCTGGTGGCGGGCGACCGCGAGGTCGAGGGGCGTTCCGTGGCCGTGCGGCGCCGTGATACCGGGGATGCCGGCGCGAGGCCTCTCGATGGGTTTATTGCTTGGATTCGTAACCTCATCGACACGCGCGCCACGAAATGGTAAGCTAGGGGCACCTGCGAACGGATCAAAACCTTTGAGATCAAGGCGCCGATCGATAACCGTAGGGAGTGGCCGCAAAGGGCCGGGAGGAACTGCGTATCGCTGACCGTTTTATTCGAATAAACGAGCGTATTCGGGCTAAGGAAATTCGCGTTATTGATGATGAGGGCAAGCAGCTCGGCGTCATGCCGCCGTGGGAAGCCCTTAAACTTGCCCGCGAGCGTGGACTGGATTTGGTGGAAGTGGCGCCGGGCGCCAATCCGCCGGTGTGCCGGATCATCAATTACGGCAAGTATCTTTATCAACTGAATAAGCGGCAACACGACGCGCGGAAAAATCAGCATGCGATCGAGCTGAAGGAAGTGAAGTTTCGCCCGCGCACGGGGCAGCACGACTTTGATGTAAAAAAGAACCACATCATCAAGTTTCTCCAAGAAGGCAGCAAGGTTAAGGCGACCATCGCGTTTCGCGGGCGCGAGATGGCCCATCGCAACATCGGTTGGGAAATGATGCAGCGCCTCGTCGAAGGCTTGGCCGAGCACGGACAGGTGGAGACGCGGCCCAAGCAGGAGGGTCCGAACCTAACCGCGATCATTGCCCCGAAGAAGACCGGTGGAAAGACATCGCCAGCCGCAGGAGGTTCGCAACCGCAGGCACAACCGTCGCCGGTGGCTCAAAGAGTCGCTGCTCCTACGCAACGTTCGGGAGGTTAGGTTTGGTGAAATTGAAATTAAAGCTGAAGACCCATAAAGGCGCTGCGAAGCGCTTCAAGATTACGGCCACCGGGAAGGTGATTCGTGGACACGCATATGCCCGCCACATTTTGACTTCAAAATCCAGCAACCGGAAACGCAAGCTGGATCAGACCACCACCGTCTCGCCCTCGGATGTCAACCGGGTGAGGGTTATGCTGCCTTACGGCAGGTAAGAGCAGGTGTCAGGTTCCAGGTGTCAGAAAGGATGAGGACCATTTGCTTCATGTGCCCTGGCGCCTAACACCCGGAACCGGACACCTGCTTCCAGGGTGCGGGAAGGCCGTTTGGCAGGGAGCCTTCAGGCCGGGGGGTCGAGACGCCCCGGTCTTTTGCCGCCCCAATTCCATTCTCTGAAAGGAGCTAATCCCATGCCTCGAGTCAAGCGCGGAACTGTGCGCCGCGCCAAGCGCAAGAAGCTCTCCAAGCTCACCAAAGGCTACTTCCTCAATAAGAGCAAACTCTACCGCGCCATGAAGGAGGCTGCGGACCGTGCTGGACGTTTTGCCTACCGCGACCGCCGCCGCCGCAAGCGCGATTTTCGCCGCCTTTGGATCGTGCGGATTAACGCTGCCGCCCGCTTGAATGACCTTACCTACGGACAGTTCATACACGGCTTGAAGTTGGCCGGAATCGAACTGGATCGCAAGGTGCTGGCCGACGTTGCCGTGCGCGATGCGGCGGCCTTCGCCGATCTTGCCGGAAAGGCCAGGCAGGCGCTCAGCAAGTCCGCCGAGAAAGCCCCAGGAACAAGCTGAGCGGACCCGCTGCAAGGGTAGCCACGACGAATGGCTTTCCCCATTCGTCGTGGGACTTTCCTAAAAGCCCACGGCGAGAAAGGCGTTCGCCGTGGCTACCACTGCGTTTCGGAACCCATGAGCATCGAAGAAAAAACTGCCAAAACTTTGGATGTATTGGGCGCCTGCGATGAAGACGCTGTCCGTGGGCTGTTCACGGAAGTCCGCGAGGCGATGGAAGCGGAGAAACGTCTGCTCGCCTCGAACCCTGCCAAAGACGAAGCCGAACGGCTCGCTCGGGCGAAGGCGCTGCGCGACCGGTGGCTCTCCCGCAAAAACGGCCTGCTGACGCAGATTGATCAGCACTGGTTGAAGCCGACTTCCCATGAGCTGAAACCGATTGTCGGGCGCGAGTTCAATCAACTTCGTCAGTTTGCTGCGGGGCTTGAAGTGTCGGAACTGGTAAGGCACCTTCCTGTGCACGCTGTCGCGAGCATAAAAGACACTTTTGAATTCAGTGAGAAGCTCCACGCACGCGTAACGCCGGCCTTGACTGACCTAACGCTCCCCGGCAACCGTCGGCCACTCGGTTCCCTCCATCCCATCACTCGCGTGCAGCGGGAAATTGAAGAGATTTTCCTTACCCTCGGCTTCTGGGTGGAGAGCGGCCCGGAGATCGAGTCCGTCCATTACAACTTCGACGCGCTGAACATTCCAGAGAGTCACCCGGCGCGCGACGACTGGGATACGCTCTACATTGATTCGCAAACGGTCCTCCGCACCCACACTTCACCGGTTCAGATTCACGCCATGGAGAAGTACGGCGCGCCGCTGCACATTATTATTCCGGGGACCTGTTATCGGCGGGACAATCCCGACGCGACGCACTCGCCCATGTTCCATCAGATCGAAGGCATGGCGATTGACCGGGACGTGACCTTCGCCGACCTCAAGGGCACGCTCGATTTCTTTGCCAAGCGGTTCTTCGGAGATAAAACGCGCACCAGTTTCCATCCCAGCTTCTTTCCATTCACCGAGCCCAGCGGCGAAGTGGCCGTCAGTTGTCCATTCTGCGAAGGGGCTGGGTGTCGCAC
>JBOGKI010000411.1:0-4682 GCA_050745605.1 Terriglobia bacterium
CTTTTCTACCGGCTGGCCCATGAACTCGCACTAATTTCTGAAGTGCAGGACGTGCGCTTTGCCTCGCAGCAATCGACCGCGCCCGTCCGTTAACTGCTACGGGAAGAAAGGAACCGCGACGATGTCTATCACCAGGGCCCAGGGGCTCGAAATGCTCCGCTCGGATGATTTCATCGGGCTTGGCCTGGAAGCGGACGCCGTCCGGCAGCGGCTGCATCCGGGCAACGTCATCACCTATCAAATTGATCGCAACATCAACTACACCAATTTTTGCACGGAGTATTGCTCGTTCTGCGCCTTCTATCGCCCCGTGAAATCGGCCGAGGGTTATGTGCAGCCGCTGGAATCGATCTTCCAGAAGATCGATGAAACGCTTGCCCTGGGCGGTACGGGCATCCTGATGCAGGGCGGTCTGCATCCGGACCTGAAGATGAATTACTACGTCAACCTCATCTCGGCCATTCGCCAGCGTTATCCCAAGTTGCACCTGCACTGCCTCTCCGCGCCGGAAGTACTGAACATTGCGGAAATCTGCGGCATGACCGTTCGCGACGTGATCGCTACGTTGATGGATGCGGGCCTTGATTCCATTCCCGGCGCCGGCGCTGAAATCCTGGATGATGAAGTTCGCCACCGCATTGCGCGCCTCAAGTGCAGCACTCGGGAATGGCTGGACGTTCACCGCACGGCCCACCAGCTCGGCATGCGCACCACCGCTACCATGATGTTTGGTGTGGGCGAAACGCTGGAGCATCGCATCAACCACCTGGATCACATCCGTAGGTTGCAGGAAGAGACCGGCGGGTTCACCTCTTTCATTCCGTGGTTTTTCCAGCGCGAAAACACTTCACTCGGCCACTTTGTGAAAGAGGAAGCAACGGCGGTGGATTATCTGAAGATGCTGGCCGTTTCCCGCGTTTACCTCGACAATATTCTGAACGTGCAAGCCTCGTGGCTCACTCCCGGCCACAAAATCTGCCAGATCGCCTTGCGCTTTGGCGGCAATGACGTAGGCAGCATCCTGATTGAGGAAAACGTAGTGAGCGCGGCCGGTTGCCGCAACACTTCCAGCGAAGAAGACCTGCGCCGCCTCATCTCCGACGCCGGCTTCCGCCCCATCAAGCGCGACACGCTCTACCGCACGTATTACCTCAACTGAGACATTGCCGGATTGATTGGAAGCGCTTCGCGCTGGGTGGCCTTGCGGCGCTAGCGCAAGTCGCTGCCATTCCCTGGAAGCGGGAATTCACGCCCTTCCGAAGGATTCTGAGTGGTTTCCCGCTTCGACGGGAATGACTGTCTCACAGCACAGGAGCGGTTGAATCAGGCGAGTTCCACTTTGATCTCTTTCTCTCCTTGTAACAATGCCGCAGGCAGGATTACGCGGTCCTTTTCGAGAGTCCCAACCGAAGTTGAGCGCAGCGGCCGGCGATCGGGCGGGTGAACGTGCAGGACCACATCCGCATTGAAGCCCGGCGGAAGTTGCACACGAACCTGCCAATGCGGGCGGCCGCCCTGGCCGATCGACTCTGTAGTCCAACTGATCGCACCAAAGCGCGTCGGACAGTTTTCCACGGTTATCTTTTGTCCCGCCTCAAACCAATGCTTGGGCGCGGCCTTTTGCAGATGGATCATGCCGAGGTCGTGTTCTTCGTAACAGAGCAGCCAACGCAGGGCAAGAGTTGGCTGAAGCTCGCTGTTCACCACGGCGGACCATGCGTAGGGGCTGCCCTCGCCGGGATAGTTGCCGGGCAACAAAGCATCCTCGGGCGAATAACGGCTGCCGGAATCCATGGCGTAGCAAAGGTTGCCGTAAAGCGCCAGCAGGAACGGACGGTAATCCTCCTGGCGGATGCGGCCTGCAAGCGTGCCGTGCTCCATGAAATTTGAAGTGCGCGGATAATCGCCGTCGGTGTTCATGCCCAGGATTTGCTCGCCCGCAATGCGGCGGTGAGTGAAGTGACCGTCATCCAGCGCCGGATCCCCCCAGTCGCTGGTCCACCAGTCCATCATGTAACGATGATTTTCGTAGCTCGAAAGCTCGGTGGGCTTGCGCTTCGTATCGAAAGCAGTCAAGGGAGTGATTCCCGCCCGCTTCATCTCCGGGTTGCGATCGTCCAGCGTTTTTCGCAGCGAGCGCTCGATGTCCGCGCGCATTTCGTTAGCGCTCTTTTCGATTTGTTCCGCCTCACCCTGCAACGCATCGTCCTGATGCTCATCGGCAGCGCGCTTCAAGCAACGTGCGTGCTCGTGTAGTCCGCGCCAGGTCCAGGAAGCGTTCTGATAGTAATAAGGGTGCGATTTGGGACCATCGTCGCGTGGATTGCCTTTGTCCGCTTCAGGTGAACCCCAGATGAGGCCGTGGCGCGGATCGCCGGGTGGAAAAGCGGATTTGCTGTACTCATATCGCTTGAGAACGAAGTCAATCATCCGGCGCAGCACCGGCAGGCGGCGTTTGAGCGCCGCAAAATCGCGCGAGTAGTCGTAGGCGCGGGCCGAATTCTCCAGAAACACACCGACATTAAGCGGCGCTTCCACCTGGTCTTGTGTGTTGTAGAGGAAATTGCCGTCCGGCAGGATGTAGTTTTCCAGGTAATGTTCGAAGTAGGGTTCCACTTCGTCCGTCAGGTTCCAGAGTTGCTGCGCCCACACGAATTCGTAGTGCGCAACGGGAAACAGGGCATGGCTGCGCTCCGGAATTTTGGTGTAAGCGCCCTCGCCAATTTGGTAGGTGGGATTCAGGCCGCGATAGCTGCAGCGGGAAAGCACAATACCGGCGCGCGCGGCATCCAGCAACCAGTCATCCGGGATTTCCACTTTCATCCGGTCTTCGAAAAAGCGATGCCACCGGTTCCAGAGTGCCGCGAGGACGGTAAAGAACTCCGCCGCTGAGCCGTTCCAGTAAGGTTCCGTAAATTTCGCAGAGGTTGCCGAGGGATTGGCGCCGGAGTCGCCCGCCGGGATCAATGTTCCCTTTGCTGTGGGCGTCATGGCGCGAATTCGACCAATCGGCCGCGCATCTTTGCCGGAAGGCAGGAGCACCATCACTTCGTAGCCCACCTGAAACTTGGGATTCCACACGCCGATATCGGCAGCCGGTAAATAGCCACCGAGCATCGTGCGCTTGCTGTAGCCGTGAACGTACTGGTAGAGATATTCCGACGGAAGATAGCGGTGTGGATCAAACAGCCGGCCGGTCAGGTCCGGCGCCCACAGAGATTGCGGGTCAGTGCCGAACTGGCGGGAGGTCCCATCCGCTTCCAGCCACAACGAACGCTCTGGACCAGCTTCCTCATTGGCCACCAGCGTCCAGCCGATCAGTTCTTCCCCCAGCGCCGCCACGTTTTCGAAGCAGGGATCTTCATTCGAATTCAGAATGTAGTCGCCCCACTTGTCGGGTCCTGGCACGTACTGGCGGGGCCGTTCGAGCCGCGCTTCCGGCGGGGCCGTGATGGGGCGCGGCCGAATCTTGGAGAGATCACCAATGCGTTTGGGAATACGCCCGATTTCGCCCATTTCCGTGGCGTAGACAATGGCGCCCTGATGAGTAACGTGCTTCTCAAAGACTGCGGTTGCAGTTCCGTTGAGCGACGGCAGGATAGCCAGAAGCTGCCAACCGCCGATTTCCTCGCCCACTTGTAGAGTGCGTTCCTGGCTTCCAAGCTTGGCGCGAACATCTCCGGCGGTAATGGCAATCACCTGGGGCGCAACGGCAAGCGCCTCCCGCTCCCCAGGAAGAAATAGCGAGTATTCATTGACAATCCGGGCAGGGGAATAGCCTGTTGCGGCGGAATTCCCGTCCGGCTGCGAAATGGATGCGGAGGAAAACCCGGCCGCAACGGAAGCCATCCCCTTCGCCCGAAGGCTTGCACCTATTCCCGGCACGGCCACGGCTTGTTTCAGAAAAGTTCGTCTCTTCATTGTTATCCTGTCCGTAGCTTGGTCAGCCTGGGCGCAACCGCATTCGCCCCCCGCAATATGAAGATAGCGCAGACTCTGTGGTGGGTTCATTCTGTTGATCGTTTGCTAAGTTCCTTTTGCACGGCATCCCTTTCGCGGGGCATCTTCAACCAGGTGAAGATCTCAAGCGCTGCCGGCAGCCTTCCATGCGAGTCTTCGTGGTCTCCAAGTGCTCGGGCCAGCAAACCCCACTGCCAGTGTCATGTCACAGCTAACTTTTTACCATCAAACCCACGCTGTAGCGGCGCTCGATGATCGCCGACCGGCGGTCCCTAACCCGGATTTCTTACCACCTTCAATGGCTACAGAAGCGGGAGGCGCGGGAATGGACCTTCGCGTGCTTGCAGCGCATCAAGCCAAGCCAAATCAAAAATATCTCGTGTGTTTTGTTTAACTTGCTTGGCTTTGTTCTGAAATCTGTGTAACTATTTGATAGTAAATGGCTTGTTGGTTTTTGCGATGGCTTTGTTTTGGCTTTGAATGGGTTTGTTCCTCGAGTTTCCCATTTTTATCAGTAACTTATGGGTTTGTTTAAACAATCCTTTTTTTTATCAACTTTCCCGGTCCACTCGGCTCGTCCGGGCACTCTGCGCCGGGCGCGGTGAGGGCCGCAGACCCGAAAGAAGCGGGTCGGCGCTACCGGCTGCCGACCGATCAGGATGACTTGGCGCATCAACCGGCGCGGACCGGCGGCACCAGTAGGAGCCATGGAGGCATCAGAA